>JBAXHK010000108.1:0-5580 GCA_037138935.1 Actinomycetes bacterium | reverse complement strand
TATCAATATCCGCCGGCACCGTGAACGAGTTCTGTAGATCCACGTAACCTCCAAGTGTGGCCCGCTTGGCCCGCCGTATACCCCGGCACAGGCCTCACAAGTAATGAATGTCACATTAGGGCCAAAAGTCAGTTACCGCACCCTGATTTTAAAAAACCGGGGCCGGCCCTCGTACCCAGCCCCATAAACGCGTAGCCTCATAAGGTGGGTACCGTGGAAGTTCATTTATTCGCTGCCGCACGTTCAGCCGTGGGGCAAGGATCCGTCACCGCGTCGGGAAAAACCTTGGCCGCCGTACTTGAGTCGCTGATTGGTGACTACCCGGCATTCGCCGCGGTAGCACCTCGGTGCAGTTACTTGGTCGACGGCTTGGCGGTACATGGTGACCTCGATCTGGTGAACCTGATAGGTGCCTCACGGGTTGACGTACTTCCGCCGTTCGCCGGCGGTTAGGCGATCTCTACCCCCCGATCGCGGACATCGGCCGATCTGGCTGAATGAACGAGGGGTCATTGATGCCATGGCCCGGCAGTTTCGCTAACACCGAACTTTGGAATAACGAGGCGATACTGGCTCGACGCTCCAACTCAGAAAGCTGCGGGTTACGCAAGGTCGCTCGCACATCGGTTTCATCACGGGCAAATAGGCAGTTACGTATTTGCCCATCAGCAGTGAGCCGCAGGCGATCGCATGAGGCGCAGAATGGCTTCGAGACACTTGCGATAATTCCGACCGTAGCCGGCCCACCATTTACCAAAAACTCTTCGGCCGGAGCTGAACCACGGTTTGGCATAGGCGTGAGTTCAAACTCCGTTGTAAGAAGCTCAAAAATCTCCGCCGCGGTAACCATCGAAGATTTCTCCCAAGCACCGCCCGCATCAAGTGGCATCTGCTCTATGAACCTCAGGCTCCAATCATTAGCCAAACTATGGTGAAGTAGCGGTAGCGCTTCGTCTTCATTCACGCCTCGCATAAGCACGCTATTGATTTTTACCGGAAGCAGGCCCGCCGCCTTCGCCGCATCTATCCCGGCAATTACGTCATCGAATCGATCACGATAGGTAAGCGCCTTAAAACGATCGCGTTTTAAGGTGTCGAGGCTAATGTTAACGCGGCCAAGACCAGCATCAGCTAAGTCCTGCGCCATCTCGGGCAATCTCAAGCCATTTGTTGTTAAAGCAATTTTAGGAGCCGAAGGCAGCGCCTTTATTCGACGAACAATGTCAACGATGTCAGGGCGCAGTAGTGGCTCGCCCCCGGTAAGTCGGATACCGGTGATGCCCTGCTCGGTTGCCACCTCTATCACCGTCATCAACTCGTCGGTGGTCAAAAGGTGATCCCCCGGGATCCAGTCAGCGAAGTCATTTGGCATGCAATAGGTGCAGCGCAAATTACATCTATCGGTTAGCGAGACCCTTAGGTCGCGGTGGGCGCGCCCAAAAGTGTCGATTAGCATGCTCATGCGCAATTCACCCACTCATCGGTGCCGTCAACAAAAATCTGGTGCTTCCACACCGGGAGTCGCGCTTTCGTTAAATCCACTAAAGCCTGGCAGGCCAAGAAAGCATCCCCGCGGTGGCCGGTGGACACTACTGCGACCAAAGCGGCGTCCGAAATCTTCAATTCTCCTATGCGGTGGCATACCGCCAACCCCACGATTTCAAATTGCCCTGCGATTTCCTGGGCCACCTCCCGCAGCACGGCGGCGGCGGTCGGATGCCCCTCATAAGTTAGCGACTGCACTTGGCGCCCATGGTCAAAGTTTCGAACATCCCCGCAAAAAGTAACCACTGCACCGGCGGCCGGATCTGCCACCAGAGCCTGAATCGCCGGCACGTCAAGGGATTCCTGGGTAACCTCGGTCAACCTGATTACGTCCACGTGACCATTATGAGGGGTTACCGCGCAGGCGGTGCCCCCAATAGGCGAAAGTAGTGCTGTGCGAGAAGTGCTGAGCGAGTTAGTCACCATCACCGACCAAGGCGGCAGTGCAGCGATAGCAACCGTCGTTCGCACCTGGCGGTCGGCTCCAAGACCAGCGGGCGCCTCCATGCTTGTCACCGAAGATGGTGAAGCGGTCGGCTCAGTGAGCGGCGGCTGCATTGAGGGTGCACTCTATGAAGTTGGGCAGCAGGTGCTCTCTGATGGCTCACCGCGCTATGAGACATATGGCGTCAGTGACGATGATGCATTTGCAGTCGGGCTAACATGCGGAGGAATCCTCGAGGTTTTTGTCGAGAAAGTTAATCGTGATACTTGGCCAGAACTTTCAGGAATTGCATTGAGTATCGCTGAAGAGCAACCTGTTGCCGTCGCGACAATAGTGCGTGGGCCACATTTCATCGGAAAACATTTAGTGGTACGCCCCGATCGCACCGAAGGAACCTTGGGTACTTCAAGGCTCGACGATACCGTACGCGATGACACAATCGGGATGCTCGCATCCGGCGCCACTGGGTTCTTGCATTACGGGCCCGCCGGTGAACGGCTAGGCGAGGGCTTAGATGTTTTTGTGGCCAGCTACGCACCAGCACCGCAGATGTTCATCTTCGGAGCTATAGATTTTTCCGCTGCCCTTGTCCGCGTGGGCAAGCTACTCGGCTTCAAGGTCACCGTTGTTGATGCACGACCTATTTTCGCTACAAAAAAGCGTTTCCAAGAAGCTGATGAGGTGGTGGTTGACTGGCCCCATCGTTGGCTTGAGAAGCAGCATGTAGATCCAAGAACAGTGATCGCCGTACTCACCCATGACGCCAAGTTCGATGTGCCAGCATTGGTCATTGCACTTCGAACGAACGCTGGATACGTCGGCGCGATGGGCTCACGTCGCACACATGAGGATCGCCTGGTACGCCTTAAGGATGCCGGTCTCACCGACGACGAGTTGGCACGTCTGCATTCACCGATCGGCCTTGATCTTGGGGCGCGCACTCCAGAAGAAACTGCGATTTCGATCGCCGCGCAGATAGTACAAAGTCGATGGGGTGGCACCGGCGCCTCGCTGGCAACCCGCAGCGGCCCCATCCACCCGGGAGCTCCACGCTGACCGGCGCACCCACTCCCACCGCCGGGCTAATACTTGCCGCCGGTGAAGGCAAAAGATATGGCGAACCTAAAGCCCCCGTGGTAGTCAACGGGGAGCGACTTGTCGACCGTTCGGTGCGGATACTCACTGAAGCCGGCTGCGCACCGATTGTGGTGGTGCTAGGAGCTTGGCTCGGTGAGGTGCCAGATGCAATCACTGTCGTAAACAAAGAGTGGGCAGCCGGAATGGGCTCCTCACTGCGTGCAGGGCTTGGGTATTTGCTCACCACACCGGCACCAAGTGTGCTCGTCACCTTGGTTGACCTACCAGGACTCACCGCACTTGGGTGCGCTCGCGTTGTCTCCTCAAGTTCTGGCGTAGCCGCGGCAACTTTTCAAGGCGAAAGGGGGCACCCGGTGAAGTTCAGCCGCGAACACTGGCCCGAAATTATCGCCAGCGCACATGGCGATCAAGGAGCTCGCTCCTATCTACAGGGACGCAGCGATGTAGAACTTATCGAGATCGCCGATGTCGCATCAGGGGATGATCTTGACTTCAAAATGGAATGAAGCCTAAGTCACTCAACCCATGAACTAGGCGCACTCATTTTGTGCACGTGCCCGGTTTCTGCGCCACCGAGGACCAACACGGTGCTAGCGACAAGTATCACGGCAATGCCACTGGCACGAAGCGCTACTGAACCAACTCGTGGTGATTTCTCCCAGATCATAAATGCGGCGAGAGCAACCATTGAAAGCAAGGAAAGTACTGGCTGCATACCGGCGATCGTGACCACACCAATCACCATCAGCGGGAAACAGGCACTTGCGCAGGCAACTCCTTCCTTGATTCCCAACTGAAATGCCGGGTCACTTGCCTGCATCGACCGGCATCGGCGCAGCGCCGTTTGGGTCCACGGCGTTAGTTGGTAAAGGCCGACGACGATCCACCCGAAAGAAATGAGCAGGCCAGACCATGGGACAGCATTCACAAGAATGATTGCCGGCACCGCCATCGCGATCCAAATAGTCAGGTAACCGACCACGAAACTCCATGCCCGCATCGCCGATCCACCAGCAATTCGCAGCATTGGACGCAGGACGGTCGGAATCATCATCGCCAACGACATTAAAGTCCACATCAGCACGAAGCCCAATTGACTGTGGCTCATCGGGATGATTGCCAAAGCCACCCAAGCCATTGCTACAGCGCACATGATGAGGAGTGGAACTCTCCTCGCGCCTTGAGTTCCCAGTAGCCCCGCCGTGACAATCACTCGAGCAGGCTAAAGGGCTTCAGGTAATTGCGCAATCCCCTAGCTCCCCGGTTTTTGCGATTAGGGCCTTTGGATGCTGTTTGCGATGCCGGCCGCGCCCATATTTACCACTAAAACCCGGACGGGTGCATCCGTCTTATTGGTGCCGTTAAGCCACACGTTCATCGCATCCACAAGGGCCGTACCCGCCGCAAACTCCTTCGTTACGCCAGCGTCATATTCAACGGTCAATGTGCCTTCAAGAATGTAGGCATATATAGGTGTTCGGTATTTATGCCACCCAGTCTCTTGCCCTGGATCAAGGGCCAGGATCGAACTCGAGATTTCTGCAGCCTTTTTCTTCGGATACCGCACCGGCTGGTCAAGTACCGTTAGCGACTGCGCATCTAGCAACACATCAGGCTCCCCCGCCGCTGTAGTCGCTGCGCCGGCTGTACTTGGAGTTGACGAGACAGCCGCTTGGCCAGCTGAGCCGCAACCCGCAATCAACAGCAACGCGGTACCCACTCCAGGGGCCAGCAACACCCTTGCTCGCCAATATGCTTTCATCAGACCTCCAACCCTTCACACGCTACATCGTTTAGGCCACCGATAACGGGGTGTTCGTAATTTCTGACATTGTGAGTTGGCTGAAGCCCTCAAGGACTATCCCGGTCACTCGGTGGCGGGCCCCTTCACGTTGGCGCTCCAAGCCCTCCACCTTCGCCATCCTCATCATCGGCCTGTGGCTCTTCGGCACCGGTGATGGCATGCTGGTGGCCGCCGGGCTGGGGGTCAGCCCTTGGACGGTACTTGCACAAGGGTTGTCAACTAAATTGCCGATGTCCATCGGACTCGCAACTTTTTTCGTCAGTGTGCTCGTATTACTGCTTTGGATCCCATTGCGTGAACGCCCCGGTCTTGGCACCATCAGCAATGCAATCGTCATCGCAATCGCTTTACAAGTTTCGCTGCTGTACTTGCCGCGACCACAGACATTCGCCATGCAACTTTTGGAAGTACTTTTCGGAATTGCAGCGATCGGCCTTGGCAGCGGGCTGTACCTAACAACAAACCTCGGGCCCGGACCTCGCGATGGCTGGATGACCGGAATTCATAACCGCACCGGCTGGCCGGTGCCCGCGGTGCGAATGTCAATTGAGGTTGTAGTTCTCGCGATCGGCTGGCTGTTAGGTGGCACAGTTGGGTTAGGTACCGTGCTCTTCGCCTTACTTATTGGCCCATCGGTCGGGTACGGCCTAATGTCGGTCGGAACTTTTGGGCGCGACCGCACACAGCC
>JBAXHK010000107.1:0-5583 GCA_037138935.1 Actinomycetes bacterium | reverse complement strand
CTCCGTCCTCGACCACAAGTCTTGGGCCGGTGATATCGGCGAAGTAACCGGCAATGCCCTTAACTTCCCGATCATTGCCGATCCAGATCGCACCGTGTCTAACCTCTACGACATGTTGCACCCAAATGCCGGTGATACTTCAACCGTGCGATCGGTGTTCATTATTGACCCAGCCAACAAGGTTCGTCTTACACTTACTTACCCAAAGTCAGTTGGGCGCAACTTCAATGAGATTCTGCGGGTCATTGATGCCCTGCAGCTTACCGACAGGGCCACCGTCGCAACCCCCGCTAACTGGGTCTCAGGCGACAAAGTAATCGTCTCACCGATGGTCTCAACCGCTGACGCCATCGCGAAGTTCGGCGATGTTGAAGAAGTTAAGCCCTACCTGCGCTGGACCCCGCAGCCTAAGGTCTAAGCCGAACGGTGAATCCCCCATCGGATGCAGCAACCCGCATCGGATGGGGGATTTTAGGGGTGATACACGAACCGCATAAGGTCTGCTTATTGGTATTGAACTAAGCCACTAATTAGGGGGAACCAGTGAGCCGTTGGGCCGTCAATCAGCCGGTTCGGGCCCTAATCGCTTGGATCCTGCTTATAGTCCTAATCGGCTTTGGTGCGATGCGATTCGCCGGCACTTTCAATGACAGTTTTGCCCTGCCGGGTGCTTCCTCGACCACCGCACAGAACATGCTGACAGCACTTGCCGGCAAGCCGACTGATACCTCGAGCATGAAATTAGTGTGGTCAACCCCAATTGCGTCGGTGACCTCTGGCGCCACTAAGTCGGCGATTGAGCCAACCCTTAGAGCCCTGGCCGCCCTGCCATATACCGAATGTGTTGCCGGGCCATACGGAAAGAATTTCGGCTCCAAATGCCCGAAGGCCACCCCGGTTGATTTTCGTAAGGCGGTGCGCCAGGCGGCGCGAGCCGAGATCTCGAAAGTAACCGGGATACCCGAAGACAAGATCAACGCCGCGGTTGATGCCCTTGACTCGTTGGCACCCATTGAGAAAACTGATCCCGCAAAATTGGCCGCTATAGGCCGAGCGCTCCCCGAGATCGCGCGCCTTGCTTCAGCACCGCGCCCGGTACTTGATGCCCTAGCGGCGATAACCCCAGCTGATCTTTCGTTCCTCGTCGGGCTCAACGCGACAGATATCAAAATTGCCTTAGCTGCGGTCGGTGGATTGGATGCGTTCATCAACTTGCCAGCAGCAGATCTGGCCGCGCTGGTAAAACTTTGGCCCGCTTTGAAGCCATTTACCGAAGTATCAAAATCCACATTGGATTCGCTAGCGAAATTGACACCCGCAGACTTAGCTTTCCTCGTTGGAATCACCAAATCTGAGATTGACGCAGTCACCAAAGGCTTTGGTGATCTGGCGAAGTTCGCGAAATTGCCACCGGCGGTACTTAGCGACCTAGCAAAAGCTGACCCGAAAAAACTTGCCGCACTCGCAGCAGGGATACCAAAAGACATAACCAAAGCTATTAGCGCCATGGATAAAGTCAAGGCCGAGATCAAAGTCATCGAAAACGCTGCGGCAGCCACCCAAAAGGTGATCACCACGATTTCACCGGACGACAAGGTGGCATACGCGACTGTCACTTTCGACCGCACCACACTTTCGGCGGCACAATCTGATCAGGTCTACGCGATAGTTAAGGCTGGCGGCACAGCGACGTTGGTTGTCGGTGGTGCCGGCGCGGTGCTCGATGCCGCTGGGGTTGGGCCTGACTCCTCACAAGGGATTGGCCTACTTATCGCAATCATTATTTTGTTGCTTGCCTTCGGGTCATTTGTCGCAGCTGGGCTACCGATCATCGTCGCCGTTACCGGCTTGGTTGCCGGGCAATTAATGATCATTGTGGTTGCGCATCTCGCTGACGTCGCATCCTTTGCCCCGACGCTGGCGGCAATGATCGGCCTCGGCGTCGGCATTGACTATGCACTCTTTATCTTGAATAGATTCAACCAAGGGGTTCGCTCCGAGTTGAGCCCCAAAGAAGCCGCCCTAACTGCGGTTGGCACGGCGGGTAAAGCTGTGTTGTTCGCCGGTTCTACCGTCATCATCGCCCTGCTTGGCATGTTTGTATTACGCATTAACTTCTTTAATGGCCTCGCCCTCGCTGCCGCCGTGGCGGTCCTCTTAGTGATGTTGTCGGCGCTGTGGATGCTGCCGGCACTGCTTTCACTTCTTGGGGCAAGGGCACTTAGCCTGCGAGCACCATGGTCGAGGCACCCACAAGCTTTCAATCCGCAAGTCTCGCGTTGGAATTCTTATGGCAAGCTCTTACAACGCAAGCCGATAATCCCCGCACTTATTGCACTAGCTATCGTCGCCGGCCTGGCCCTACCTGCAGCCTCGATGCAGTTGGGCTTCCCGGATGACTCCAGCTCCGCACCCGGTAGCCCCCAGCGCACCGGCTTTGATCTCCTCGCCGAGGGTTTCGGCCCCGGGGTTAACGGGCCATTTTTCATTGCTGTCCAAACCTCAAGCAAGGACGACTTCGATGCCCTGGGCAAAACCATCGCTGCGCTCGAGGCCACACCGGGGGTAGCGCAAACTATCCCCTCCTCAGGCATGATGCCGATTATCAAACTCGATAAATCGGTGTTCGGATCCGGTGGCACAGTCACCTCGGTAATCGTGCAGCCAACCACCGCCCCCTCCGATCCTGCAACCGGCGCCCTGCTGGATCTAATTCGCACCGAGACCGCACCCAAACTCTTAGCCGACACCGGCACGCAAATTTACGTAGGAGGCACCCAAGCCGTCGCGGAGGACTTCACCACGCGATTAACAGCCGCGCTGCCGGTATTCCTGCTACTCGTTGTCGGCCTGGGCTTCATTGCACTGATGCTGCTCTTCCACTCACTCCTTATCCCTTTGACAGCAGCGCTCACTTCGCTACTTAGCTTCGCCGGAGCATTAGGTGTCACGGTAGCCGTGTTCCAATTAGGATTTGGTGATTCGATCCTCGGGGTAACCGGCACCGGCCCGATCCTGCCCTTCTTGCCCATCATGGTGTTCGCCGCACTGTTCGGCCTTTCGATGGATTATCACGTCTTCTTGGTTTCGCGCATGCGTGAAGAGTGGGAAACCTCTAAGGATAATTCGCTTTCGGTACGCCTTGGATTGGCCGGCTCCGGGCGCGTCGTTGTCGCCGCCGCCGCGATTATGACGAGTGTGTTCTTGTCATTCGTACCAACACCTATTGACACCATAAAATTGTTCGGGGTTGCGCTCGCTTCTGCCGTGCTAATTGACGCCTTCATCATCCGACTACTTTTGGTGCCGTCTTTGATGACCTTATTTGGCAAAGCCAACTGGTGGGTGCCACGTTGGCTCGGCCGAGTGCTGCCCACTATCCGACTTGAGTAACCCGATCAAATCCCTACCAGCGCGGCAGTGCCTTTCCCGGATTCAATATGCCCAGCGGATCCCACGCGGCTTTCACTCGCGAATGCAAATCAATCGCCACCTCATCTAGTTCGAGCGCAAGGTGGGCCCGCTTCAAGGTGCCGATGCCATGTTCACCGGTTACTGTGCCGCCAACTTTTAGCGCGACATCAAGAATTTCATTGAACGCAACCATCGCGCGAATTGCCGCACCTTCATCACCGCGCGGAACAACAATTGTCGGGTGCAAGTTTCCATCACCCGCATGGCCAAAGGTGCCGATAAAGACGTCATTCCGCTGACCAATCTCGGCAATCATGATCATCGCTTGCGCAAGTTGCGAACGTGGCACCGCGATGTCGTCAAGCAGCCAATCCCCCATCACTTCCAGGGCTGGGATCGCCATCCGCCGGGCGCCTACGAGCATTTCGGCTTGCTCTGGGTCTTCTGACCGATAAGCCTCCGTAGCACCATTTCGCTCGCAAATCTCGAGCAGCAGATCAGCTTCGGCAATACCCGCGCTACCAGCAGCATCGGTTTGGGCAATTATTAGTGCACCGGCGTTCGTGTCAAGACCCATGGGGCGCCAGCTTTCTACGGCCGTGATGGTCGCTTGATCCATCAGTTCAAGCATGCTCGGGGTCAACTGCGCCATGATCTGCTCAACTGCCAGCCCAGCCGCACCAACATCAGCGAATACAGCAACCGCGGTCGTTGGAGGTGGCGGTAATGCGCGCAACTTAAGGCGTGCCATCGTGACAATGCCAAGGGTGCCTTCACTGCCGACCATCAACCCGGTGAGGTCGTAGCCGGCGACACCTTTGATCGTGCGACGTCCGATTCGAGTAACCCGCCCATCGGCAAGGACCACTTCGAGGCCGAGTACCGAATCACGGGTCACGCCGTATTTAACACAGCACAAGCCACCGGCATTGGTATTGACGTTGCCACCGATTGAACAGAAATCTTTACTCGCTGGGTCGGGGGCGTACCAAAGACCATGCTTTGCAACATGATCACGCAATTCGGTATTGAAAATACCCGGTTGTGTTTCGACATACCCGTTTCCGGCATCCACTGTGAGTACGTCACGCATTTTTTCGACGCAGACGATCAACGACCCGTCAATCGCATTCGAGCCGCCCGATAACCCCGAACCCGCACCCCTTGGCACCACAGGAATCCGATACTGGTGGGCCGCTTTCATGATCGCACTTACCTGTTCGGTCGTGCGCGGAAAAACAACAGCTATCGGCTCGCCGGCTTCAGAGCCGGTAGATCTGTCCCGCGTGTAGGTGGGCAAGCGGTCCGGGTCAGTTACTACATCGCCATCGGCTAGTGCTGCACCGCAGGCCGCGAGTAACGCATCTTCATCTGTCATTGTGACTCACCCACACCTTGCGGAGGGGCTCGTCAATTTCCCAGCGAGTCTGCTCGCCAGCCAGTAGACGTCCAACAGTGCCAGGGCCTAGCTCGAGAATCGAACCATCCTGCAGGCAGATGCGGCCGCGCCCACTAAGCACCACGAACACCTCATCGCTTTCGGTGTCGATTGACACTCCGGCTGAATGCTCCCAGATGCCGGTGCTCATTGTCGCGGTATCGCCTATTCTCACGGAGCCAGTTGTGACACCGCCACTGATGTCGCGCACATCGTCAAGGGGTTCATGGATCACCACGATGCTCGCCTGATCATCAACCCTCGCCATCGCTGAACCCTATTCGGCTGCTGCTGACTCGACTGACACGGCTTCCAAGATGCCGGCTAGTGCACCCGGAGGGACTGGAACGATGATGCGCGCGGCAACTAGGCCATTTCTGTCAATGACCAAAGTGCTGGGAAGTGAGCCCGGTGGCACATCGGGTAACGTCGCAAGCAGCGCACCTTCTGGATCCATGATGCTGTCGTACGGTATTTGAAGCTGCTCAACGAACTTGCGTGCCTTGGTTGGATCGTCCTTGACATTTAACCCGACGAAAACCACATCTGAACTAGCCGTGCTCAAACTTGCCGCAATCAACTCCGGAGTCTCTTCAATGCAGGGTGCACACCATGAGGCCCAAGAGTTCAATACCACTACCGATCCGGCCAGGGTCGCCAGATCCAGTTGCGCTCCCGACAAAGTTGCACCGGAAATCGGTGGCATGCTGGGCCGCTCTCCGGTCGCATAG
>JBAXHK010000106.1:0-5620 GCA_037138935.1 Actinomycetes bacterium | reverse complement strand
CCGGCCCGCGGTCGCCATCTCAGCCGGGCGAATCGCCGCGTGGATGCCCCAGTGATGAACGCGGGTCTCGTGCCCGGCCATCCCGATGACAATCACCTCGCGCGTTGTGTCGCCACCCGCAGTTGCCGCCCCGACGGCAGCGAGTGCGCCATAGGTGTTCTTGCGTTGTTCGTCGCCGGTCATGATCACTATCGGGCCGGTTGGTGACCCTGCACGCACCTTGGCTTCTATAGCAAGATCTTTCGGCCAAGTCACCGTTGCATCGACGTTATTGCGGCCAAGTCGAGCAGGTAGTTCGGCTTTCACAACCCCTGAAATACATAGGAACTCGTCGTAGCAGCGCAGCGCATCAAGGCTTGCGGCATATTCTGCGCGCTCGGCCGCGTGTTTTAGATAAACGGTTGGGTAGTGCATCGGAATGAAGTCGAAAACGATTGCGATCTTGTGGGCTGAACTATGTAGGAGTGCCACCATAGGCTCGGCCGAGGCCGTCATCGGCGATGGCTCAACTAACACCGAGAAGCGATTGACGTTGGACTCGTTAACTCGAGTCAGTTGCTCGCACGCCCCTGCTAAGTCATCCGGCAGTTTTTCCAAACCGCGGTCAACAAGCAGCACCACCTTTTCATCACCGAGGGTCTCACGTAACCCGGCTAATGCGCTGCGCGCGAACCGGCCGATGCCGCGGGCACCGAAAGCGGCGGTCTGCAAACTGCGCGCATCAAAGAGCACCGCGTTGCCGTTGGCCGGGTGCACGGTCGCCGGGATCTTTGCAAGTTTTAGGCGCAGGCGCAGAGCTGCGAGCAAGCGCCCTAATTCGTCATCGTGGTTGTCGGTGCGGCGGATTAAGAGTTCATCGGTGTCGTAGGGGCCAGCGCTAATCCAGTTGCGGACTTCCCGTAATTGCTCTGGCGCCAGTGGCAAGAGATCAAAGCCTGCTGTTGGCAGCACTGGAAGACCCTCGGGAGTTATCCAAGTAATGGTCTGAGCCGGAGCCTTCCCTAAGAACGCCGGGTCAACCAGGTGCCGCATATTCGCCTGCACGTGCCTTAGATGACGTTTACGGATCATCGCGTTAACGATCGGACTAGGCAGATGTTGACGCAGCCCTTGCGCACGCGCAATAACCGCTTTGCCTATCCTTGCGGTCCTGCGCGAAAAGCGCCAAGAGCGCGAGCCTTCAACGGTGGCGAGGGCGGTGCGCAGTTCATGAATCTGTTTTTCGTACTCGCTCTTAGGCACCGCGTTGCGGGTGTCGTTAAGTATCAGCTCACGCTGCCAAGCCCTGCGATTGTGAGCCTGACGCTTATCCCGTTGCAAGACAGCGGTATCAGCCTGCACCCAGCCGAACGCACCCGCGTCTAGGGCATTGAATGGCGTAGCAATTGCCTCCGCAATTTCAGCGTGCTCATCGGCCACATACCAGCGATTCACGCCATCGAATGCGATGAACTTGTATTTCGCCTTAATGATGCGCGGCTCCCAGTCTTGGTGGCTAGGAGTGCTGGTGCCGGGCAGCACGGCCTCTACACAAAGCACCCACGGACGATGCGTGGTCAGTGAAAGCCCTTGCAACACAACACTTTCGGCGCCTTCTACGTCAATCGACATGAAGTGGATTTCAGCGACTTCATGGTCGGTTAAAATCGTGTCAAGGGCCGCGGTTGCCACCGGCGTGGCGGTGACTTCGAAACCGCGCGAGCGGGCGGCCTCGGCCTCACCCACATCAAGGGTGCCAAGACCGGTGCCAGGTACGCGATAGAAAGTTAGTTCGCCGGGGCCACTTGCAGCGGCCATCTCAACGACTTGATCGCGTGGGCGCATGATGCGAAGTTCGTGAGCAAGCACTGGATCGGCCTCAATCAAAAGACCGCGCCAACCTAGGTCATAAAGGCTCGCCGTGATTGATAGGTGCCGGGGTTCGTTCGCGCCAACGTCAACATAGGTCAGCTTTCTCGCATCGGCCTCACCGGCTTGCGCATCTTTAAACGCCCGCCAGACCCGAATGTCTTCCGCGTTCTGCGCATATGAAACCTTGCGCGCACCAGGTGCCGTCATCGGTCGGCCTCCTGCATGGCCTCGGTTACATCGATACTCAGATCAAGTGCTCCCAGCGCCTTTAACACTAACTGCACTTCAAGGCGGCCACTGCCGCTTTCAGCACGCACCACCCAATCGCGGCTTAACCCGGCCGCATCGGCCAACCGCTGCTGGCTCCAACCCTTAGCCTGCCGGGCAGAGCGCAGCACCCGGCCTAGGTCGGCGGCATCGGTGACGCGCATCGAAGGACCTCTCGTTGATCGGGTGCCAAGTGTCGGCGCTCGCCGTCAAGGCTATGGGGTGTCGGCGTACGCCGTCAAATGCCGGACTCGGCTGTTCGCTCATAGTCGGCCACGGCCACCTGTGGATAAGTTCGGATACATATTCGCCCGCTGCTCTAGAGTTTTTAGCAGCCTAAATTGTCGGGCGAAGTACTTTGTTTTATCCGCCTAGACCCCTTAGTCTTGTTATGAACCGTTATTCACTAGGGGGACACATGGCAATTCCACTTGAAAGGCCGGCGGCTAAAGGCCGCACCGCCAGCAGCGTAAGTGTGTCCTTGATGCCGAGTGAGCGCGCCGAACTCGAGGAGCTGACCGCTCGCACGGGCATCGGCGCCACCACCCTGCATCAACTTTTGGTGAGTCCGAAGATCAAAGCAGCGGTCTGGATGTTGCGGGAATTGGAGGCAACCGGGGTCGCAATAGATCCAAGCCAACTTCCTGAGACAACCTGGTTCACCGCAATCACTGAAGATGAAGTTACAGATTTGTACTCAGGCTCAAAGAACATCGGCTACCCGGGGTGAAGCAAACCCCCACCTTTTACCCGAGCGCCGAGCAGTACTTCGTACGGCAGGTGAGTGAAGTTCGTCCGATCTTCCAGGGGGATCTATTTGCCGGAGTCTTCGGAGCATTTTGGGCACACCCTGTTGCAGTTGCAGCCCGCCGCGCCGGTGCTCCAGCTCCGCACACCCAATTGCAGTTCCCGAAGACCACCGACTTACTAAATGATGTCTATCTAGACGGCACCTACGGCCTGCTACTCCCGCATCCATGTGACTTCGCCGAGGATGGCAAAGGCGCCGTGCAACCACAGCGCCTCATTGCTCCGGTTTTTCCAGCGAGTCGCACCAAAGTGCCGCTCAAACAACTGCGCAGTGGGTCGGTCGGTAACTTGATTTGGATACCGAGTTGGAGTTCTGTAATCACTGAACAAGATTGGTACGCGGATCTTCGGTACTGCACCTCGGTAGACGCCGCTTTCTTAGCACGCGGCAATCGGCTGGCGGCAATGTCGCCGGGAAGTTGGCTGGCCTTAAACGACAAACTCACCAGGTACTTCACTGGCATCGCGATGGACAGAGCACGGTTCGTCATTCAACGATCGGATTTACATCCCGATTGCCCGACGGCTACAGAAGAATTACCCGCATAGTCAGGAATCAATACTGCGCTATTCATGCCAGAGCGCAGCCGGGTCATTCAGCAATTTCACGTCGTACGAAACCATCGCCTCGGCGATCTGCGCGAAATTCTTGGTGTGCTGCCAACCTAGCTCGGTATAGGCGCGGGTGCTGTCACCGCGCAGCAGGGTTGGATCGGTTGCTCTACGTAATTCATCCTTGGCGCGAACAACACTTTGCCAATCGGTGATGCCGGCGGCTTGAAAGGCGAGCTCGATGAACTCGGTTAGTTCGTGGCTTTCGCCGGTAGCGAGCACATAATCATGTGGTGATTCCGCACCCATGATCAACCGCATGCCGCGCACGTAATCGGGGGCCCAACCCCAATCGCGCGAGACGTCAACATTGCCAAGTTCGAGGTACTCCTGTTGGCCCGCCGCGATTCGGGCGGCGGCTTCGGTGATGCGTCGCGTGACGAAACCACTGCCACGTAACGGTGATTCATGGTTATAGAGAATCGCCGCGGTTGCAAAGAGCCCCCCTCCGCGGGCAGCGTCAATAAGTTGGAGTGACTCAGCTTTGGCGATCGCGTAAGGGGTCTTAGGTGATCGTGGCGAGAACTCGTTTTGTGGGGAGATCTCGGTGCCCTCGAAGATAGTGCCAGACGCAGCCTGCACGAACCGTGGCGATTTGGATTTCATCTGGGTCATGGCGAGCAAAATCGCTTCCACTGCACCGACATTGACTTGATGGGTCATCTCCGGGAAGTTAACCGACTCCATAATTGAACTAATGCCACCTAAGTTATAGATCTCATCGGGTTCAAGATCAACAACGGTGCTGCGAACTTCTTCGAAATCGCCAAGGTCACCCTCGACGATGGTGATTGCGGGTGCATAACGCAGCAAAGTCGCGGTTGGCGTGCCTGGCTTCACTAAACCGGTGACCCGGTAACCGTCGGCGAGCAGCAATTGCGACAGCACGATGCCGTCTTGGCCGGCGGCGCCGGTGATTAGCGCATGCATTATTTAGCCCCGACTTGACCGGTAATTAGAAAGCACCCTCGGCAGCACCATCAAGGCGAGCGATATCAGCATCAACCATGATGCGCGCCAATTCAGGTGGCAACACCTTGGCCTCCCAGCCGAGCTTCGCCTTGGCCTTGCTCGCATCACCGATGAGCTCATCAACCTCGGTGGGCCGCAAGAACTTGGGATCAAACTTGACGTAATCCGCCCAATTCAAACCCGCATGCTCAAAGGCCAATGTCAAGAACTGGCGAATCGTATAAGCCGTACCCGTTGCGAGGACGAAATCCTCCGGCTCATCGGCTTGCAGCATGCGCCACATGCCGTCGGTGTACTCCTTGGCATAGCCCCAGTCGCGGATAGCGTCAAGATTGCCCATCCAAAGTTCACTCTGCTTGCCTTTGAGAATACTTGCTACAGCCAGCGTGATCTTGCGCGTGACGAAAGTTTCGCCGCGGCGAGGTGATTCGTGGTTAAACAACTGACCGTTAACGGCGAACATGTCGTACGCCTCGCGGTAGTTGCGCGTGATCCAGTAGCTGTAGACCTTGGCTACGCCGTATGGGCTACGCGGATAAAAAGGTGTGTCTTCATTTTGCGGCGGCGGGCTCGCACCGAACATCTCACTGGTGCTCGCCTGATAAAAACGAATACCTGTGTCGACGCTTCGAATTGCCTCGAGCATGTTGATGGTGCTCACGCCCGTTGCCTCAGCGGTATATACCGGCTCATCGAAGCTCACACGCACATGTGATTGAGCTGCGAGGTTATAGACCTCGTGGGGGCGGATGTCGTAAACCAGTTGAGACATCCGCGCTGCGTCGGTGACATCGCCGTAGTGCAAATGCAGGTTCTTGCCCGGGATGTGGTCGTCGTGGTGGATGTGGTCAATGCGCGAGCGGTTGAAGGTCGAGGACCGGCGCACCACCCCGTGAACCTCGTAGCCCTTTTCGAGGAGCTGCTCGGCCATATAGGAGCCGTCTTGACCCGTCACACCGGTGATCAGTGCGCGTTTTGCTTCTGACAAGGCTTCCTCCGACCAGTGGTGTGCTAACCCCGTAAGCCTACCGTCACTCTAGACTCAGCAAGGTGATGAGCCCGGTGGTTGCAGTAGTCGCTACCTATCGCCCTGATGCCGAATCGCTGC
>JBAXHK010000105.1:0-5698 GCA_037138935.1 Actinomycetes bacterium | reverse complement strand
TTGTGCCCTTGGTGCATGCTGATCTGGGCCGTCACTATTTTGATTTTCTGGAATGTCACGGTCGATAATCTGGTGAGTGGCCGCATCAATCTGGGTTCTGGGGTGGCCGAATTCGCCGGGGCCTTGCGCTGGTTCTTGGTTGCCGGCACCTACCTGATCATCGCGGCTCTTATTTTCGTGCGCTGGATGGATTTTTGGCTGGGCCGCGGCTGATGCAATAGTGGTATCACTGTGGTATCATTCCGGCATGGCAATGACACTGAGGCTTTCGGAGGAAGAGACCGAGGCCCTTCGAGCTAAAGCTGAAGCAGAGAACCGCTCAATGCAAGACGTAGCGCGGATAGCCATAGACCGGTATGTAACCGATCGCCAAGGGCGACTCCGGCAGGCAATCGAGATGATTGCATCTCAGGATGCAGAACTCCTTGATCGATTGAGTAAGTGATCGACAAGGACCCAGACTTCCTGTCCCTAGATGATCTCTTTCACATAGCGGAGGGAGTTCTTTCCGAAGTCTTAGTGCGCGACGTGGGTCTCTTGGAGTCTGCTGCGGCCCGTCCGCAAACTACTGTTTTTGGTGAATTTGCCTACCCCAGTTTTGAGGAGATGGCCGCCGCGCTGATGCACTCACTCGCGCGCAATCATCCTCTAGTTGACGGGAACAAGCGACTTGCTTGGTCGGCCACCCGGGCTTTCTTTTTGCTAAATGGCCGAGATATCGAATACACAGTTGATGATGCTGAGCAACTAGTGCTCTGCGTTGCTCGCGGTGAGATGGAGGTCAGCGAGATTGCTGAGTGGTTTCGCCAACGACCTCGTTAGCCCACTCACCATGCTCTTTCTCGGCCCACTCAACCGGCACTGATCCGGTAAGCATGCCTTTGCGTGCGGTGGCATCACCGTATGCCATCCACATGTGACCGGCTGTTGCAATGGCGACCAGTAGCGCCAACCAGTCATGGACAAATGTTGACCCGGTGCGAACATCGTCGGGGAAGAAACGGTTGAAGTACATCACCAGCCCGGTGGCGAGCAGCACGATAATGGATCCGAGCACGAAAGCAGAGTTGAGCTTTTGCCCAGCATTGAATTTACCCACCGGTATTTCACCATTACGCCGCTTGCGGGAGCGCAGCCATTTCCAGTCATTGGGTGAAAAGCGATTAAGGCGGCGGAGGTCTTGGCGAAAAGCCCAAAAGAAACAAGCAACAATGATTGGGATGGGCAAGAGGAAACCAGCGATTACGTGCACATTGCGCATCACTGGGCGGTAGCCGATAACGGCACTAGCACCAGGGAGGTAAAGCACCGCGGCGGTAATCAGTAGCACACCCATCAAGATTCCTAAGGTGCGGTGCGTCCAACGCTCGGCGGCGGTGAAACGCAAAATGTTGGCCGGTTCAGGTAATTGGTTCATCGGTCATCCCATTTGAGTTGCCAACCCAAGCATCAACCGCATATCCACGTTCTTCCCAATAGCCGGGCACGACTTTTTCGCCTACCTCGATACCCGAAAGCCACTTGATGGATTTGTAGCCGTACATCGGTGCGACATACATACGAACCGGTGCACCGTGTTCTTCGGTAATAGGTTGGCCGAACATGGTGGTGGCAACCAAGACATCCGGGCGTAGGCCCTGCTCCATAGTCAACGACTCGGTGTAGGCGCCGTCAAATGAGGTGAAACGCAAAGCTTCGGCTGTTAGGTCAGCGCCTGCAGCATTAAGTACGTCGCTGAGCAAAACACCTGACCACGGTACGTCGTCGACACGCCAACCGGTTACGCACTGGAAGTCTTTCGTCATACCAGTTTGCGGAAGCTCGGTGAGATCTGCAAGTGACAAGGAAAGCGGGGTACTGACTAACCCGGTGACCGTGAGTCGGTATTTATCCACGTTATATTCCGGATACCCATTAGTCACGGTGTAGATGCGGAAACCACCGGTGCCCGGTAGTACACCCGATAAGCCGGGGGCGGCTGTTGCGACGCTGGAGTTCACCGCCTGCGAAGCGGTGCGGCCAAAGATGATGCCCAACGCGCCCAGACCGACCATGCCCAGCACTATGCGGCGTCCAACAGGTGCGCCGGCAGCTGCCGGTGGTGATTTGAGCGGTTGTTCCACCCTCTTATGGAAACACATTTGGAGCAAACTGGCCACCGGAATGGACATGCGGCGCGAAAGTGGGATTTCTTCTTCGTTTGGCTCAGGCCGTCGATTCTCTCGGGATACCATGAAAAGTCCGTTCGGTGGTTTTATTGAGGAGTATTTGATGTTTGGTAACAACTGGCACCGTGCGTCCTGTGCAGCAGTGGCTTTTGCGGTGGCTGCCACCTCGTGGGCGTTGCTGCCGGCCAGCGCATTCGCTGCCCCAGCACCCGAGCCGGTGACAATCGCCCCGTTGTTAAAGGCTGATGTCATCATTGGCGCGGATATGTGGGACACCGTGCCGCGCATCATGTCGCTCACCTTGAACTTCACGGACATCATCGGGGTTCCGGGCGCGGATTCGAAAGACGAAGCCACGGCGAAGGCAGCTGTTGTTGCAGCCGGTGGGGCCTGGAGTGAGATTGCAGCCAAAGCATGCAGTACGAAGCCAACCCAGGTCTCTCACACCACCGCGGTTTCACCCGAGCAGTATTACGGCGTAACGGGCATCGCTGGAGTGCACAACACCGATGTGGTGCAGGTGCAGACCTCTTGGCCCGCACTACCCAGCACCCTTGATGGGTCTGACTTCAAAGTAACGTTAAACGACGGCACAATCGCCCCAGCGATCTCGGCGGGCGTGATGCCGAACTTTGAATATAACGAGCGGTCGGTGCTTATTCTCAATGGCGAGTTCGGCAATCGCCTACCGAAAAGTGATCCAGCGGTTAAGTACCCGGTAAAGGTCGAGGTAGTGGCTGATGCGACCCCACTGCAATTAGTTGGCCCGCGTGGTCGCCTCGTTAGCGCTGTCGGCATGACCATGACAAACGATAAAACCCCTTATGACACCCAGCCCGCTGACCCAACTCTTTGGACGGGGCCGCGAGTTATTGCCGCGAAGATCACCCACATGTCTACCCTCGGCGAAGGTGGCCCCGAGCCGGTGAGCAAGAACCTGTTGCCAAATGACGGGATTTCGATTTTCGGGAAAAAGGCCGCCGAGTTTCGCGTGCGAATGCTCACGGTGGGCGGTGCGCTTTCACCAAATGGAGTGCGTGGGCTTTACCCCGCGGACTATCGAAATTATTTCCGCCTGGTGGCCCGTGATCGCAAGGGCAAGCTAATACCGCTGGTTAATGCGGGCCAGGAATATCTGATAGATGGGCAGCCGATAACCGTCGTTGGGCTAGCGGACCTTGGCAAGAAGGCGAAGACATATGACGAGTGCTATCAAGAGGACAGCGAGAATCAGATTGACATAATCCTGTCGGGCAGCGCGAAGGCAGCGAAGAGCATTGCCTTCTTGGATATTCCGGCTGAGGGTGGTGGCTACCTACCGCTATACAACGATGGTGGGCCGGGCAAGAACCCGACACCTGGCGTGGTCTATACGGCGAAGAGTCCTCGGCACACCGTTAGCGTGATGAACGGCCTCGTCGACCCCATGCGCACTACCTACAACGCGGGCTAAAGCGGGTAGAAAATGTGGACGGGCGGATACTTGGTATTCCCAAGCATCCGCCCACAAACAGGTTTACCTACTCCAAGCGTGCACCAGATCGAGCAGCACGCGGCTCGGCGCTCCTTCAATCAGCGGCTCGATCGCATCCATGAAGGCGCCGAAGAAGACGTCGCTGTTAACGGCAGCGGCTTCGTCATGATCCCCATAAACTCCGATTCCGCGAACGACCCCGGCACCTTCATCGCCGACAACTAGAACGCTAATTAGTGCTGGGTTTAGTTCCATGTAGGTATGCGCGAATTCTGAGTAGAGGTCAAGTACATCTGTGTAATGCCCTGGCTTGACGTTCAGGGTGAATTCAACAACTTCGGCCACAATCTGCTCCTAAATAGTTGGGAGCACACAAGGTATAACAAGTCGAATATTTGCGCATCGAGGCTAGGTAACAAATTTTACTCGTACTTGCGAAGGTTGCGGAATCGGAGCGGTCGAAAGCGGGCGGCCCTATAGTCGGCGCTATGCGCATCGGCGTCGAACACCTCACCGCTCTGTCCCGTGGCTGCGCGGTGCTCGGCACCGGCGGCGGAGGCGAGGTCGACACCAGCACTTTGATCGCCCGGCAAGCCCTTGATGACCATGGTCCCGTCAATCTCGTCACTCTTGATGACCTTCCCGATGACGGCCTGATCATGCCCGTGGGCATGATCGGGGCACCGTCGGTGTCGATTGAAAAACTCTCCTCCGGCAATGAGATCAACATTCTTCGCACAGCGGTTGAAGAGATCACCGGCCAGTCGGTGGTGGCACTAATGGTCGGTGAAATCGGCGGTGGCAATGGCCTGCTGCCCGTCGCCTGGGCCGCAAAGACCGGGCTACCGCTACTTGACGCAGACGGTATGGGTCGCGCCTTTCCGCAGGTGGACATGGTGTCGATGAATGTTGCCGGACTCCCGCCCCAACTAATCGTGATGGCAGATGAACGTGAAAATGTCGTCACCATCCGAGCTCAGGATGGAGTCTGGGCTGAACTCATCGCGCGATCTATTTCCGACGTTTTCGGCGGAAGCGCCGCAATGGCTGACTACGTGATGACAGTGGCCACGGCGCGGGGCGCCATTGTGGAAGGGAGCGTCACTCTGGCCCTTCGAATAGGTCGCGCCGTCCTTGACGCCGTTGAACCGATCGCTGGGCTTTTGGAAGCCGTTGATGGAGTTAACCTCATCGAGGGCAAGGTTGTTGATGTACTGCGCCGAACCGCGGGTGGCTTCGTTCGCGGATCGGTGGTCATTGAAGGCTACGGCCGCGATGCTGGTCGAGTCGTGCGAATCGAGGTCCAGAATGAAAACTTAGTTTTGACCGAAGATGGTCGAGTTCTGGCGAGTGTTCCCGACCTCATCACCGTCGTCGACAGCCAAACCGCAGATGCAATTGCCACCGAACTCGTGCGTTACGGGCAGCGGGTCTGCGTCATCGCCTTTGCCTGTAATCCGATTTGGCGGAGCGAGCGCGGCCTGCAAATTGCTGGGCCGCGGGCCTTCGGTTACGACTTCGATTACGTCCCGTTTGAGGAGCTTCATGGCATCGGGATTTGATCTCCGCCTGGGGATAGATGTCGGTGGGACTAACACCGACGCGGTTGTCCTTGACCGAGATAACAAGGTCATTGCGAAGACTAAACAATCGACGACGGCGGATGTCACCACGGGCATAAAAAATGCTATTGATGCGGTAGCGAGCGCTGGCTCCATCGAGGTATCGCGACTTTCACATGTGATGCTGGGCACCACGCATGCCACTAATGCGGTGCTTGAGCGTCAACGACTCCAACGGGTGGCGGTGCTGCGAGTAGGTGCGCCGTCATCAACTGCGGTGCGACCGATGTACGGGTGGCCACAGGATCTGGTCGTTGCAGTTGGAGACATGAGCCAGGTCGTAGCTGGCGGCTTCGAATACACGGGCAGGGAGATTGTTCCATTCGATTTCGCGGCAACCACCGAATTCTTCGAGTCAGCTGCTGGCAAGGTTGACGCCGTCGCGATATCTGCGGTTTTCTCGCCGATTTCCAGTGCCCACGAGATTGCTGCGG
>JBAXHK010000104.1:0-5707 GCA_037138935.1 Actinomycetes bacterium | reverse complement strand
CACTGCAGTACTCGCACCGGACTAGGCCAGCAAGCTATCGGGGCTGACAACCACGAGGCCGGGAACGTTCATTCGAGCAAACCCAAGGTCGCGGGTCAAGAGGCGATCAGCGTCCGCAATGTCGATCAGGATATTGGAGTCAACCGCCGTCGTTGTCATTGATCATCCCAAGCACGAATGGGCCGTAAATCTCTCATAATGTCATCAGTGGTGAGGTCGCCTAAATTAACGACTCCATAGACGCTATTCCAGTCAATCCCAGACTCGGTGAGAACTTTTTTTCGACCTACGAATTCGTGTCCTCGCACCTCAAAATCCAGCGCATCCCCCGGCTCAATCCCGAGCGCATCACGGACACGCTTAGGAAGCGTGATCTGCCCTTTACTTGACACGGTTCCCGCCACCACCAAATGGTAAATAATTTAACCTAAATAGTAAAGGCTCATGGGATCCCTTTCGAAGTTTGGCCGAATCACGTCAACCAATCAATGCACCTGTCAGGTGCCGTGGTTCGGGTGGCGGCGCCACTACCAGCTGGGGATAACTTGCTCGGATTGTTCGTGCCGGAGTAACCGAGCGCGACCGATCAGAGCCAATGGGTGCGGTCGACATTTGCACCACTCGTAGTGTCTTGCCGCATCAGGATGTCGAGTGCATCAACGAATCGCCCAATCGTTCCTCGATGTCGGGGCCAACCACTATCGGCGGTGAACAATAGGCCCGCATGCGAAAGCCCCTCGTCTTGCCAGCGGCGAGCGATGATGATGAAATCTGCAACGTTGTTCGTCATTAACGACCTGCCCACCGAGTTGCATAGCCTTAGTAAAGATTCATCGCCTTCGGCCTGCCACCCAAGTTCATAGATGGCGCGAGCATCGTGCCCCCTATCGCGCAAACCCGCAGCAATGAGTGGTGAGTAGTGGTGGTCAAGTGCCAGCTTCACGCTAGTGCGGCCTGTTGCCGTTCCCAACGACTGTGCTCTTCAGCTTCTACACTTACCGCCCACTGTGCATCGGCATCAATCTCGTCTCCGAAATCCGCATAGTAGTTAAGGGCAGCTCGAACCAGTCCCGGTGCAATGCCTAGGTAGGCAGCTACTTCGTCGATTTCGCCGTTAACCTCCCGCAGTTGCGCCACCACCTGCCGGACCAGTAGCCGCGTACCTGAGAGATACGGTTCGTGGCGGCCGGCAGCACCTGTTCGAAATCGCACCAAGGGATGCGGTTCAATTCGAAGTGCCTCACCAAGTAGGCGTTCTACCAACCCATTGCGCGACTCATTCGACTGCTGTGACAAGGAATCTAGGAGCTCGCTAGTACGCGAGGATAAGCGAAATGATCGCTGCACCGAAACTTGAGGTTCTGTCATGAGTCACACTGTATCACAATGGGATACTGCTAGGCCCCAGAATATGGTTAGGCGGACTTCTCGCCGCGCACCCGACGGGGGGCCTCGCGCGGCACCAAAGTCGGATTAACGTTGTCGCGCACGACCTCACCGGTGATAACCACCTTGGCGATGTCAGAGCGACTAGGTACGTCATACATGACATGCAGCAGGACTTCTTCGAGAATGGCTCGCAGGCCACGGGCACCGGTGCCCCGCAGCAAAGCCTGATCGGCGATCTCGTCAAGGGCCTCGGGCTCGAATTCAAGTTCAACACCATCGAGATTAAACAGGCGCTGATACTGCTTAACCAACGCATTTTTCGGCTCGGTGAGAACGGCTACCAAAGCAGCGCGATCTAGTTTGGATACCGAGGTGAAGACAGGCAACCGGCCGATGAACTCGGGGATCATGCCGAACTTCAGAAGATCTTCAGGCATCACATGCGAGAAAATGTCATCGGGGTTGGCGTCGGTGGCTTCGACCCTTTCACCCTCAACGATGTCGAAGGTGAACCCAACACGTTTTTTGCCAAGGCGTTGTTCAATGATGTGATCAAGACCAGAGAATGCGCCTCCCACGATGAACAGCACATTGGTGGTGTCGACCTGGATGAACTCTTGATGCGGGTGCTTGCGCCCACCCTGAGGTGGCACCGAAGCAGTCGTGCCTTCCAAAATCTTAAGTAGAGCCTGCTGCACGCCTTCACCGGAAACATCGCGAGTGATCGAAGGGTTTTCGCTCTTGCGCGCCACCTTGTCGATTTCGTCAATATAAATTATGCCGGTCTCAGCTTTTTTGACGTCGTAGTCAGCTGCCTGAATAAGTTTCAGCAGAATGTTTTCGACGTCCTCACCGACATAGCCCGCCTCGGTGAGCGCGGTGGCATCAGCGATAGCGAATGGCACATTTAGCATTCGGGCCAAAGTCTGGGCCAACAAAGTCTTGCCCGAGCCCGTTGGGCCCAGTAGCAAGATATTCGACTTGGCGAGCTCAACTTGATCATCCTTGGGCTTATCGCCGGTTTCGGCTTGGACCCGCTTGTAGTGGTTGTAGACCGCGACCGAAAGTGATTTCTTGGCAATATCTTGACCAATTACATACTGATCCAAGAATGCGTAGATTTCGCGCGGCTTGGGGAGCTCACCAAATTGCGAATCAGTGGCCTCGTGAAGTTCTTCCTCGATGATTTCGTTACACAGGTCAATACATTCATCACAGATATATACCCCGGGGCCGGCAATTAGTTTCTTGACCTGCTTTTGGCTCTTGCCGCAGAAGGAGCACTTGAGCAGATCACCGCTCTCGCCAATACGTGCCATGGCGGGGCTCCCTTCACTTTGGTGGCGACCGGACGCCAAATTACCCAGCGGGGATCTGGGCTACTCCGACCGTACCCTGTTGGAGCAGTACTCGCACGACATCGGCGCGCACTTAACTCTCAAGTGGCCCTTTAGGCTTGATCAGGCTTGATCAGGCTTGATCAGGCTTGATCAGGCTTTACGCGAGGCGATAACCGCATCAATAATGCCATACTCCTTGGCATCGGCGGCCGTCAGAATCTTGTCGCGTTCGATGTCCTTGGCGACTTCCTCCGGGGTGCGCCCACTGTGCTTAGCGAGCATGCCTTCCATCTCAACGCGCATGCGCAGGATCTCATTGGCCTGAATCTCGATATCTGAGCCCTGGCCACCACCTTCGGTATATGGCTGGTGGATCAAAATGCGCGCATGCGGCAGGGCGAAGCGTTTACCCGGGGTGCCGGCAGCAAGTACCACTGCGGCGGCAGATGCGGCCTGCCCAAGGCACACCGTCTGGATCTGCGGCTTGACGAATTGCATCGTGTCGTAAATCGCGGTCATCGCGGTGTAGGAACCACCGGGTGAATTTATGTAAATCTGGATATCGCGATCAGGGTCCATCGACTCGAGGCACAGTAACTGCGCCATGACATCGTCGGCGGAAGCGTCGTCGATCTGCACACCCAAGAAGATGATGCGCTCTTCGAACAACTTGGTGTAAGGGTTGTGGGTGCGCTCACCATTGGCGTGACGCTCCCGAAACTCAGGGAGGATATAGCGGCTTTGCGGTGTGAACAGGTGGCTCACGGGGTTTCTCCCTTGACTTTGCGGGTCTTGACCGGTGGGGCGTCTGCGGCCGAGCTATATACGTGGTCAATTAAGCCGTAGACCTTGGCATCTTCTGGAGTAAACCAGCGGTCACGGTCAGAGTCGGACTCGATCTGCTCCAAAGTCTGACCACTGTGCTCGGCAATTAACTGGGCCATGCGCTTCTTTATAAAGAGCATCTGCTCGGCTTGAATCTTGATATCGCTGGCCGTGCCACCGATACCACCGAGTGGCTGATGCATCATGATGCGCGTGTTCGGGGTCGCGTAACGCTTACCGGCAGCACCAGCGCAGAGCAGGAACTGCCCCATCGAGGCCGCTAAGCCCATGGCGATCGTGGTGATGTCGTTTGGGATCAACTGCATGGTGTCGTAAATAACCATGCCGGCGGTAATTGAGCCACCGGGTGAGTTGATGTAAAGCGTGATGTCTTTGTCGGGATCCTCTGCTGCGAGCACCTGTAACTGCTTGGCGATGCGGTTAGAGTTTTCGTCGCGCACCTCGCCCTCTAGCCAGATGATGCGTTCGCGCAGTAGGCGCTCGTCGAGCATGTCGCCGAAACCGGTCATGCTGCCGCCGGTGCCGCGTAACTCGGTCATACCTAGGCCCCTTTCGCCATTCACCTGATGGCTGTTCATCTCAATCTGGCTCAAAACATCTCCTTCATGGGACCGCATCAACTTTCCAACTCCTTAGACCTTAACCTTCTCGGCCGGTCAGGTCTTCCTCAAATGCCATGAGTTCGCCAGCAGCCGAACACCACCCGAGCGGGAGCACCGGCAATTACTCGTCGGCTGCATCCGGGGCCGGGATTTCGGTGATCTGCGGGCCCCTTAATTCAGCAGCCAGGGCTTTTAGATCCACCGGATTGCCCGATACATCCACCACGGTGGCTTGCTCGAGCACCAAAGCCAGCGCCTTAGTGCGCCGGATGTCTTGGATTGCCATTGGCACCTGACCGGCTTCGACCAGAGCCTGCGCGAAGGCATCCGGTGCCAACCCATATTGCGGGGCCTGCTGCACTAACCAGGCCGACAATTCAGTTTCGCCTACCGATACTTCTTCGACTTCAGCAATTTTGTCGAGGATGAACTGGCTCTTTAGTCCCGCGCGCGCCTGCGACTCGACCTCTGCACGATGCTCTTCGGTTGCTTCATGGCCGTCGCCGAAATGATCAGAAACTTCGGCGGCAATAACTCCATCTGGCACGGGGATATCGATCTGTTCCATCAATACTTCGTGCAACTTGCCGCGGGCTTCAGCGCCCTGTTCAAATTTCTTGATGCGCACCAATCGGTTGCGGACGTCTTCACGTAGCTCGGCCACGGTGTCGAACTCCGAAGCCAGCTGCGCAAATTCGTCATCTAGGGCGGGCAACTCGCGCTCACGAACCGAGGTGACCACCGCGGTCACCGTTAAGGTCACGCCAGTCCAGTCGCCATTTTCGGGAGTGAAATCGAAGGTGCGGGTTTCATCCTTCGCCGCACCCCGCATTGCATCATCAAAACCTGGGAGCATGCCATCGGTACCTAGTTCATAGGACAACGCGGTGCCCGAGAGATCTTCAATCTCATCGCCTTGGTCGGTCGCGCCAGAAATATCAACAAGCAGCACATCACCATCGGCGCATACTCGATCAACTTCAGTAAGTGATGCGAAGCGGGTGCGCAATGCATCAACCTGGGTCGTGACTTCTTCTTCGCTCGGCGTCGCATCGGCTACCTCTATGCGCAGTGACGCGAAATCCGGTAGCTCAAACTCCGGCCGCACATCAACCTCTGCGGTGAAGGCAAGGTTCTGACCATCTTCGATTGCGGTGACATCCACTTCTGGGCGGCCAACCGGTACCACGTTGTTGGCGCGCAGGGCTTCTTCGTATGCCTTTGGCACCGCGTCATTAATGGCCTCTTCGAGCACCGCGCCGCGGCCAACCCGCTGCTCAATTACTCGCGCCGGGACTTTACCTTTGCGAAAGCCCGGAACGTTAACCTGCTTGGCGATACGCGAGTAAGCGATGTCCATGCTCGGCTTCAGTTCATCGAAGGGGACTTCGATGGTCAACTTGACCCTGGTCGGCGACAAAGCCTCGACGTCACTCTTCACAGCTGCTCATTCCATCGTGGTTGGCAAATCGGTTGTCGGGGCGGGGAGATTCGAACTCCCGGTCTCCTGCTCCCAAAGCAGGCGCGCTA
>JBAXHK010000103.1:0-5754 GCA_037138935.1 Actinomycetes bacterium | reverse complement strand
CAAAGTGTCCACCGCTTGCGCGTAGTTCCGCGGGCGTGCCCTCCTCCTCGATCCGCCCACCTGAAACGACAAGGATGCGGTCAGCGCGTTCGACCGTAGTGAGCCGGTGAGCGATGGCAATGCGTGTGACGGGACGCCCCAGGATCGACCTCATGACAATTTCCTGCGTGACGTTGTCGAGGGCACTGGTCGCTTCATCGAGGAGAATAATCCGCGGATCCCCCGCGAGCGCGCGTGCAATCATCAGGCGTTGACGCTGTCCACCTGAGATTGCGCCGCCGCGTTTCCCGAGTGGCGCATCGAGTCCGCGGGCTTGGACCTCCCGCTCGAGCCCTGAATCGGCGATGACCTGCCACAGGCGGTCATCGTCCAGCTGTAGCGGGCCGCAGATGCACTCGCGGTACGTAGTACCAAAGGGTACGGAGGCTTGGAGAACTGTGCCCATCTGCCGGCGTACCGCGGTCACATCGAGCTCGGCGAGGTCTTTACCGTCGTAGGCTACGACACCGCTCCAAGGGTTCTCAAAACCGAGGATGAGTCGCATTACCGAGGATTTCCCCGAACCGGACGGTCCGACGATCGCGACGAACTCCCCCGCCTCGACGGTGAGGGTTAGGCCGTCGAGCAGCGGAGGCCGCTCGAGGTCATAACCAAATACGACATTGGTGATCTGGATGCGCCCATCCAGCGCACCCGGTGCCCGGGCGGGACCTGAGCGCTCAACCACTGACGACGTGATTGGCACCATGCGTTCAAGGGCGGGTTTCAACTCGCTAATCAGATATAAACTTTGGGTGAGCTGAGTCATGGCGATTGTGAGTTGCGCGACCGCTACAAAAGCACCCATAAAGGCCGCCGCGGTGAAGGCACCCCGTTGGGACGCAACGGCCAAGACAAGCACCGTGTTCATGACAAGGGGTGCTGCGGCAAGAATGGTAAATCTTGCACTCGACTCAGCCTCGAGTTCGCTCACCGTGCTCAACGCCGGTGCCGCGGTCTGAGTCCAGCGTGCTAGTGCCCGAGACTCAGCGCCACCCACGCGAATGGGCACGATTGCCTCGATAAGTGACATCGTGTTGCTATTAAGATCACTTCGTTCGGCCATCATTAACGTAGTGAGTCTCTTAATACGCCGCTGAATCAGCGACATCAGGAGCATGGTGATTCCGATTGCGAGAGCGATCACAAGGCCGAGGACAGCGTCAATCGCAAACAGGAAAAGTAGATTAACCAGAGCGAAAGATGTATTTATTACCGTTCCGATCGTGCCATCGTTGACGTGCACGCGAGCCATATCCACTGACAACGTGCGGTCAAGAATCTCACCAGGGGACATGCGTCGGAAGAAGGTCATGGGCTGGCGCAATAGGTGGGCCATCACCCCCGGCGCGAGCCGGGTGTCGCTGGAGTTCCGCACCCGGATAATCAAAAAGTTGCGCGCCACGAGTAAAAGTGCGCCGCCCACACCTGCGAGCGCTAACGTGACCATGATGCCGGCGGCCAGATTCGCGTCTCCCATGGGCACGGCGACAGCGAAAAGCGCCGACGTGGCGAGCGGAAGGATCAGGGCTAATGAACCTCCAACTAGTGACAACAGAAGGAGGACACCGATCTGCTTGCCGCGACCGCGCAGCGACCACCTAATGAGCGCGAGCCACGACGCGTTGGAGGGTAGTGAACCTGTGATGATAACCGTGTCGGCGTTAGCCTCTGCTCCACGGAATCGGGAGCGGACGCGAGTGCCCCCGGAGATTGCCTCAGCACCCGACCCGTGCGGCAGGATCGCCTCGGCACTGTCTCCCGCATCGGTGACAGCGGGGCCGGGCAAAGAATCCCACCAGCGTTCTTGTGTAGGTGCAGGCGCGGTAAGAACACCGGAAGCTGCGGAGATGGCGTCAAGGGGCGAAAGCTGGCGTTCCACGCGCGGATCAGGCGCACGGACAACCTCGTTCATCGAGGTCAGCGCCACGGAATATGCATCAAGTAGTGGTGAGGGGAAGCGATGCGCACTCGCGATACGTCCGAAGGGAGTGCCGGCGGCCGCCATTGCGGTGATGGCGTCGTCTAGTGACGCATCGCGTGGAGTTTCGTTCTGCTCAACCATTGATCAGCTCCGCGAATAGTCCCTCGCGCGAGATTTCCGCGTAGGTGCCGCGCTGCGCGATGCGTCCCTGGTCGACGACGAGGATCTCGTCGGCGTCGCGGATCGTGCTCAGCCGATGTGCGACCACAATTGCGGTCACCTTGCGTTCGCGGAGGTTCGCCTCGACAGCGGCCTCTATCACGGTGTCGAGCGCACTCGTCGCTTCGTCGAGCACAATGATTCGCGGGTCGCCAGCAAGTGCGCGCGCGATGGACAGGCGCTGCAACTCTCCGCCACTAAATCCGCCGTCCGCCGATACGACCTGATGGAAGTACGCCCCCGGCCGGCCGAGGATTGTTTCCTCAATACAGGCATCGCGTGCGGCGCGTTCCAAGGCATCATCTGTGATGCTGTCATCCCACAGCGTGAGGTTGTCGCGGATCGTGCCGGGAAAGAGCGCAGACGTCTGCGGGACATAAGCGATGTCGCGGGTGCGCCGGTCGCGTGGAACGGCCAAGCGGGGTACACCATCGAGCGAGACGTAGCCCGACCAAGGACGTAGTTCACCGGTCATGAGTTTCGCGATGGTGGTCTTTCCGCTACCGCTCGGGCCCACGAGCGCAACCCGACAACCCGCCGCTATTTGGAGGGAGAGATCCCGCAGCAGCGGGTCCGGAGAATCTCCGTAGCCAAAGTTCACTTCGTGTAACGAGACTTGGCCACTGAGCCGCTGTGTTGACGCCTTGTCGGAGTCCGTAACGGTGAGCATTTCGGCGTCAAGGGGCTCGCGCAACACCGGACCGAACTCCTTCTCGGCACTGGCAACGGTTTGCACAATAACCGCGAACATAGCCACCGAGGCAAATCCTAGGAGCACCGAAACCATATACGCCTGCGCTGCCACCACGGTGCCAAGTGAAACGGTGCCCACGAAGACCTGGGCAACCCCGATCGCGAGGAAGGCGCCCAGACCTAATGATTGGCCAAGAACCGGCACCGTGCTCGTGTATTGGTCCGCGATACCCAGTTTGGATATCGAGGTTGAAAACTGCTGACGAATAATCGACCATCTGGAGAAGGCGAACTGCTCCCACGCAGCGGCTTTGATCGACTCAGCCGAAGAAATTACGTCGGAGGTAAATCCGTTGAGCTGGACCCATTGCACGTCGTAACCACGCTGTGCGCGTGCTCGGCGCCGCAAGACCCTGGTGATCGCGATCCAGAGCACTAGGAGGATTACCACGGCGGTCAGGCCCATGAAGACATCGAGCAAGAAAATCATCAGGAGAAAAATGATCGATGTCAGGGATGTGGCGAGTTGGAGGGGTAAGACGTACCCTCCCATCTGGCAGTAATTTCGCAGGGCTTGCAGCCGGCCGATCAATTCACCCGAGCCATAATTCTGGAGGGCCAGCACCTTCATCGTGAGAATGCTCCACGTGAAATCAACGGTGGCTGAGCGCTCCATGCGAATCCTTAAGCGCCCGAGTACCGCATACTGTAGGAAGACGGCGGCCGCGGCGATCATGGTTGCAATCAGGATTCCGAGGGCGGTTACCGGTCCCCAGGTGGAATCTAAGCCAACAATGAACCTGTCAACAAAGATCCGAATTAGCAGGGGCACGGTAATCCCCGGAACAAGAAGGACGATCGAGACCACGAGAATGTAGACCGAGGCCGACCTTGACCCGAACAGTAGTTTGCTAATTATCTCGCGACTTGACCGATTGGGCTCGAAACCCGGCAGCGCCGTACCATCAGGAGCTAGGCCGTAGGTGCGCAAAAGCACATCCGCGGCAACATCCGTAGGCAGGCCCTGCAGCCCCCCCAACTGGCGCTCGATTACCTCTTCGGTGACATTCCGGCCTTGCGAGTTGAGCGCGTTGACGACCCGGGCCACCTGACTTACTTCTTGATTCACTCGAGCACCGACTTGTCCCGCACCAACATCGAAACTTCGCTCAGGGTTCCCGAACTGATTTCCACGTCTGGGCCTTGGCCAATTGACCAGGCGTATCCGGACGGAGTAGCGGGATCCGGAGTCAACTCGATGGTCACCTCAATTACCGGCCCTCCCGCAAGGAAGAAATCGACGAGCGTGGAGTTGCCCCCGACAATGAAATCAATCCGTTCAGCGGAAACAGGCGTCGGTGACAGGGCAGCCACCGTGCCGAGGATCACACCGTACTGAGCGCGTCGAGGCGCGTCGGCGGGCGAGACCATTGCCTCCATGCCTACACGGATAGTCTCTGCTTCTGTTGCTAGAACGAAAGCCTTAACGATTAGTTGGGCCCCATCAGGCTGCATGTAAAGCATGGGGTCGCCCGGCAAAGTTACTCGTCCCGGAAGTGCAGACACCTCTACAACTAGCCCATCCACCGGGCTAAAGACCGAAATGGGCTCATTTTCGCCTTCGACAGAAATGCTTAGAAGTTCTTGGCCCTTCAGCACCCGCTGGCCTTGATCGACGACGACACTGTCAACAACGCCGCTAAGTGTTGTGCCCACCTCGCTATAGCCGCCCGCGGGGAGAACGTAGCCATGACCCGACACAGTTTGTGGGGCACGACCGAAAACCGCCCACACGAGGACAGCAGCAACCAGGACAATAAGGCCTATCAGCGAGACCACCAGGGGCCGGGAAAGAGGTTTATCGGATTTGTTGACGGCAGCGGCCGGGTCTGTCGGGGCATCAATTCGCATACCTAAAAATTACCCCATTTCATGTAAGCGTGCTGATTTTTCTTGAAAATACGGGTGTGATTCACGACTGTGTGACAACTTATAGGTGGTCCCGTGTGCTGCTGCTATCGGGGGGAAGCGAGGGGATGGGGCTGGTCCGAAGAGGTGATCGAGTACATCACTACGTCACCAGCGAACATCGCCCACTGGCGCGCACTATCGATTGCACCACCAGCGCGCCAAGAGCGACGCATGGTTGAGGTTGTACGAAAGATGCGGGTGGAACCTTGGCTACTGCAGGACTCCCAAGTGATCCGCGACTGCGTACAGTCCGCCAAAAACCAGGCCCCCCGCCTGGAACTGGCAGCACCAAACGGATGGGGGCAATGCCAAAGAGCGTCGTAAATGCGAGGTACCGACCGGGTGGGGCCGTTGATAGGCCAGAAGCACTTTGACCCCACCTGGAGGTACCCGTGAAGACCATCACCCCAACCGACATCGTCGCAGCACTCAGTCACTGCCAGCCGGCCCAACTCGCCCATGCTCTGGCGTCCTCCCCCGAGTCAGCGTTCCAGCGTCTCGCCAATGCTGTTCTAGAGGCCGCGCAGCTCAAGGCCACCTTCCCTCGCGATGATGTCATCGCCGAAGCCGATGCATTGCTATATGACGTACTGCGGTGGCCGGTGGCGGACGCCAATCCGACCGGAGTCAAGGTGGATCCGATCTCGTTTGCCTATTACCAGCAGGTGAGCATCACCGAAGCCACCCGAGTGCTGGGCCTGGTCGCCGCTACCGAGTCTCAGGCATGCGATCGGCTCATGGCATCTGGAATCGAACCGAACTTCACGCTCGCCCAATCGCAGGTGTACGACTGCGTCGTGAACCTGCGGGCGCAGCAACTCATCCCAACAAGGCACCTAGTTCGCGAGCACGCTACTCGCCTCGCAGCATCAGCCATGCGACCTGGCGAAGGTGCAGACCCGATCATC
>JBAXHK010000102.1:0-5754 GCA_037138935.1 Actinomycetes bacterium | reverse complement strand
CACTGCATTGGCAATTTACTGGTTTGCGCATTCTGGGAAGAAACCAAGTGCCCGGTTATTGGGTTGTACTGGTTTGGCGCTCTACTGGCGGCACAGGTACTGGTTTTGCCCTGCAGGAGCGTGCCCTTGCAGATCGTGGCCGATGTGCAAGAGCTGGACCCGATAAATCCAGGGCATATTGCAATTGTGCGAGGGCAGGTGGCGGTCGCGACCACACCGGGCACCATCGTAGGTATTCGGATCGAACCCGCTAATGCACCTGTTTGTGCGGAGTCCATTGAAGCGGTCGCGCGCGCTGATGTCATTGTGCTGGGGCCGGGATCTTGGTACACCTCGGTAATGCCGCATCTATTACTTCCAGATTTGGCACGTGCAATAACAGAAAGTGCTGCTAAAAGAATTCTCGTGCTGAATTTGGATCCAAATAGTGACACCGAAATGTCGGGACTCTCGGTTGCGCGTCATTTGGTGTTTCTCACCGATCTGGTCCCGGCTTTAACCATTGATGTGGTAATCGCAGATCCCGGCCACGTCGACGACCTAGGTGCACTTACCAGAAGTTGCGAACGAATTGGCGCTGAGCTGGTATTAAATCACCTTACCTACCCACGCGGCACCCGCCTAGGTGAGCATGATCCTGACCGCCTCGCGGTGGCTATCGGATCGGTGATTTGATGGTGATAGTCGGTACCGATCAACAGTCCCTGCGATACATGGCAAGATACCCGCTATGGCAATGACTGCGGCGGTAAAGGATGAACTCAGCCGGGTTGAGATCAACAAGGCGAGTTGCCGCAAGGCCGAGGTTGCGACCATCTTGCGGTTCGCGGGTGGCTTGCACTTAGTGGCGGGCCATATCGTCATTGAAGCCGATCTTGACACCGGAGCAACCGCTCGCCGCCTCAAGAAGGATCTTTTCGATATCTATGGCCACGAGAGTGAAATCGTCGTCGTGCAACCAAGTGGTTTACGCAAAAGCTCGCGCTATTTAGTTCGGGTGGTTGAAGGCGGCGAGGCACTTGCGCGGCAGACCGGCATCGTTGATGCCAGCGGTCGCCCAGTACGTGGGCTACCGCCGGTCATCGTGTCCGGTGGGGTAGGCGAGTGCGAAGCCGCTTGGCGAGGGGCATTCTTGGCGCACGGTTCTTTAACCGAGCCGGGCCGGTCTTCGTCACTTGAAATCACCTGCCCGGGCCCGGAGGCGGCACTCGCATTGGTAGGGGCGGCCAGGCGGCTGGGGATACCGGCGAAGTCGCGCGAGGTGCGCGGGGTTGACCGCGTGGTGATCCGCGATGGCGATGCAATCGGGGCGATGCTTACCCGCCTTGGTGCCCACGAATCAATGATGGCCTGGGAAGAACGGCGCATGCGCCGTGAGGTGCGGGCAACCGCAAACAGGCTGGCTAATTTCGATGATGCCAACCTACGACGTTCAGCTCGTGCCGCGGTCGCAGCCGGAGCTCGAGTGCAGCGAGCTCTGGAAATTCTCGGTGATGAGGTCCCTGATCATTTGGCCGTCGCCGGGCGTTTGCGCCTTGAACACCAGCAGGCCAGTTTGGAAGAACTAGGAGCCTTGGCCAACCCACCGATGACCAAGGACGCCATCGCTGGTCGCATTCGCCGGCTCTTGGCGCTAGCCGATAAGCGGGCGAGTGATCTAGGGATTCCGGACACCGAATCGGCACTCGGCCCAGATGATGAAGACACTTAAAGGCCGGTAGCATTCACGCGGCACCGCTTACATTAAGGCTCTTGTCCCAAAGTTAATCGACCGAGGAGTTCTAGTGACCATCAAGGTTGGCATAAACGGCTTCGGGCGTATCGGCCGAAACTTTTATCGCGCACTGCGTACTAGCGGAGCCGATATTCAAATAGTCGGGATCAATGACTTGACCGACACCAAGACCCTTGCCCACCTATTGAAGTACGACAGCATCCTGGGGCGAATCGGCGTCGAAGTTCAAGCGGTTGACGGTGCCATCATCGTCGATGGCTTAACCATCCCGGTCTTTGCTGAGCGCGACCCTGCCGCATTGCCCTGGGCCAAGGTTGGCGCCGAAATCGTCATTGAGTCAACCGGGTTCTTCACCGATGCGTCAGGTGCCGGTAAGCACCTAGCCGCCGGGGCCAAGAAGGTAATCATCAGTGCGCCAGCCAAGGGCGAGGACATCACGATTGTGATGGGCGTTAACGAAGACAAGTACAACCCGGCTACCGATAACATCATTTCCAATGCCTCCTGCACAACCAATTGCCTAGCGCCGATGGCGAAAGTTCTTGATGACTCATTCGGAATCGAGCGCGGCTTGATGACAACCATTCACGCCTACACCAATGACCAAAGTATTCTTGACTACCCGCACAGTGATCTGCGTCGTGCGCGTGCGGCAGCGATCAACATGATCCCAACGAGTACCGGGGCGGCCAAGGCCATCAGTTTGGTGCTGCCACAGTTGAAGGGCCGGCTCGACGGGTATGCAATGCGGGTGCCGGTACCAACTGGCTCAGCAACCGACTTGACCGTGGAATTGAAGACTGCGGCCACTAAGGAGGAGATCAATGCTGCCATTAAGGCAGCAGCAACTGGCCCACTCAAAGGCATATTGGTCTATACCGAGGACCCAATAGTTTCGAGCGACATTGTTACCGACCCGGCATCTTGTATCTTCGACTCAGGTTTAACACATGTCAATGGCAATTTGGCCAAGGTTGTCGGCTGGTACGACAATGAGTGGGGCTACAGCAATCGCTTGGTTGACCTCACCACGTTCGTCGGCTCCTCTCTCTAGGCGGGTAGATATGCGTACCCTCGACGACTTAGATGTCGCAGGGAAAGTGGTTCTTGTCCGGTCAGATATGAATGTTCCGCTCGCTACAGGAGAAGCTGGCGAACGGCTGATCACCGATGACGGGCGAATCCGTGCCAGCTTGCAAACAATTGGCGAGCTTCAAACGGCCGGTGCCAAGGTAGTGGTAATTGCGCATCTTGGGCGCCCCAAAGGGGTGGCCCACTCCGAACTAAGCCTGGCACCGGTGGCAACCCGGTTGGGTGAACTACTTGGCTGCAAGGTGGCATTTGGTACCGATATCACCGGCCCCACCGCCCAATCCCTCATCGCGGCGATGAGCCCTGGTGCCGTGGTGCTCTTGGAGAACATTCGGTTTGATGCACGTGAAAGGAGCCACGACATCGCTGAACGGCAAGAGCTTGCCCGTGAGCTCGCCGCACTTGGTGATATTTATGTCTCAGATGGCTTTGGAGTGGTGCATCGCGAACAGGCGTCGGTCACCGATATTGCCCGAATGATGCCATGTGCCGGTGGGCGTTTGTTGGTATCGGAAACGCAGGTTTTCCGCGCCTTATTGGCTAGCCCGGTTCGACCCTACGTGGTTGTTCTAGGCGGCTCGAAAGTTAGTGACAAGCTTGCCGTCATCGGCAACTTGATTAATCGTGTTGATCGAATACTTATTGGCGGCGGAATGGCTTTCACGTTCTTGGCCGCATTGGGTTACGAGGTCGGGGATTCACTGCTGGAGGCAGATCAGCTCGAAACTGTGAAAGGCTTTATCGCGCAGGCTAAGGTTTCAGGAGTTGAATTGCTGCTACCGATTGATGTGGTGATAGCGGATGCTTTCAGTGCTGATGCAAAAGTCCAATGCGTACCCAGTGAGTTGATACCAAGTGGCTGGCGGGGCCTGGATATCGGGCCAAAGTCGTCGGCACTTTTCGCCGCAAAAATCGCCGATGCCGGCACCGTGGTCTGGAACGGGCCGATGGGGGTTTTTGAACTTGCTCCCTTCGCTGCCGGTACCAAAGCGGTGGCCGAGGCCATCGCTGCCTCACCGGGCATGAGCGTTGTAGGTGGCGGCGACTCGGCCGCGGCAATTCGTATGCTTGGTCTTGATGAGTCAGCATTTAGCCACATCAGTACCGGTGGTGGTGCCAGTTTGGAGTTTCTCGAGGGCAAAATCTTGCCTGGGATCACCGTTCTCGACGAAGGGCAATGATCGTGGCAGACCGCAAGCCAATGATGGCTGGCAACTGGAAAATGAATATGAACCACTTCGAAGCCATCGCACTGGTGCAGAAGTTGGCCTACGCCCTTAATGATCAGGACTTCGCGGCGGTTGACGTCGTTGTGCTCCCACCATTCACTGATATTCGTTCGGTGCAGACGCTAATTGACGGCGATAAATACGACCTCTTGTACGGTTCGCAGGATATTTCAGCTAAGGATGGAGGCGCCTTCACCGGTGAGATATCGGGTGCAATGCTGGCGAAACTGGGCTGTTCATTCGCCGTCGTGGGCCATAGCGAGCGCCGTCAATATCACGGTGAAACCGATGAGATTGTTAACGCCAAAGCGAAGGCCGCCCTGCGTAGCGGAATCATTCCGATCGTCTGTGTGGGTGAGCACCTCGAAGTGCGGCAAAACGGTGGTGCCGTACCCCATGTACTTGAGCAACTTGACGGCTCCTTGGCGGGGCTAACCGCCGAACAGGTCGCCTCCATAGTCATCGCCTATGAACCGGTTTGGGCAATTGGCACCGGGGAGATCGCCACTCCGGAGGACGCTCAGGAGGTCTGTGCCGCGATCAGGGGCCGAATCGCCGACCAGTGGGGTAAGCAACCGGCCGCTGAAGTTAGGGTCCTCTACGGCGGGTCGGTCAAATCGAGCAATGTGGTGGGGATCATGGCCCACCCGGATGTCGACGGCGCCTTGGTTGGCGGGGCGAGTATCGACCCCGATGACTTTGTCGGCATCATTCGGTATCGGCTGCACCCAGCCGAACCGGCCGCATAACCCACCGCGTATCCTCAAGCCATGATTGCCATCCTCACCATTGCCCTGGCCGTAATTTTGGTGATCACCAGCGTTTTATTGATTGTCCTAATTTTGCTGCACCGCGGCAAAGGTGGGGGGCTCTCGGATCTTTTCGGCGGGGGAGTTAGTTCGTCAATTGGCGGGTCTAGTGTTGCTGAGCGCAACCTTGACCGATTGACCGTTGGTTTAGGCCTAGTCTGGGCGGCGAGCGTAATCGCCGTTGGGCTACTTGTTCGTACCGGTAGTTAACACAACTTCGAAGGGAATTCTCGTGGCGGGTGGCAGTGCAATTCGCGGTAGCCGTGTCGGTGCGGGCCCAATGGGTGAAGCCGAACGCGGCGAGGCGGCTCCGCGCATCTGGGTGTCTTTTTGGTGCTGCCGTGGGCACGAGTCAAAGCCCAGTTTCGCTACCGATGCGGTAATCCCTGAAGAATGGGACTGCCCACGGTGTGGCCTGCCTGCTGGCCCCGATGAGGCCAATCCGCCATTGCCGCCAAAGGTAGAGCCTTATAAGACCCACTTGGCCTATGTGAAAGAGCGGCGTTCAGATAAAGATGGCGCCGCCATCTTGGCCGAGGCCATGGAGAAAATCCACCCATAGCGTTGGCGGGTCGGGGCCACTAGGCGGTAGGGCGGCCAAGTCCCGGCGGCAATTTCGCTGCGGCCTGCTCGTCAATCAGGAAAAGGGTGCGCTCGCGGCCCCGGGCGCCAGCGGCCGGAACCTGCAGAACGCCCGCCGCGGGGTCGAGTGCCAATCTAATGGCTGCAGCTTTTTCGGTGCCACTTGCTAAGACCCAAACCTCGCGCGCTGCGCCAATCGTTGGCAGCGTCATGGTGATGCGCGTTGACGGCGGCTTCGGTGAGCCGTGCACCGCCGTGACTACCCGGTCATCATGGGCCTGACGCTGATCTTCTCGCTGCTGACGCT
>JBAXHK010000101.1:0-5813 GCA_037138935.1 Actinomycetes bacterium | reverse complement strand
TGGCACGATTAGGGTGCAAACCGAGTCGTTGACAGCTGACGAAAGTTCAGTGCTGTCCGGCGAGTTGGCCAATACTTGCGGGGTACCGAAAGGCGAAATCAAGGTTCAGGTGGTGGGTCCGACCTGGGGCTCAGAGATCTCCAAGAAGGCCCTCCAAGCCCTAGTAGTCTTCTTATTGCTCGTATCGATATTCCTGTCGATATATTTTGAATGGCGAATGGCGGTCGCAGCGTTAGTTGCGCTGGCGCATGACTTAGTTATCACCATTGGAATATATGCACTCACCGGGCTTGAGGTCACCCCGGCGACGGTCATTGGTTTGTTAACTATTCTTGGGTTCTCGCTATATGACACCGTTGTGGTTTTTGACAAGGTCAAAGAGAACACCAGAAATATCGCTGGTCAATCAGTCCTGACATACAGCGAAGCAGCGAACTTGGCCCTAAACCAGACTTTGGTTCGAAGTATCAATACGTCAATCGTCGCACTATTGCCGGTTCTTGCGATCATCATTATCGGGGCGGGGCTACTGGGTGCGGGCACCTTGCTAGATCTAGCAGTTGCTCTCGCGGTTGGTATGGCTGCTGGCGCTTATTCATCGATCTTCATCGCGACACCCTTCCTTGCCCAATTGAAGGAACATCAACCGGAGATGCGCTCACTCAGCACCCGAGCTAAGGCTCGACGTTCGCAGGCAAATAAGAGTCGTGCCGGTGAGTCCGAGGGTGAGAATGTTGTTGGCACCGGTGAGGTAACCACACTTATTGATGGCGCACCACGGCAGCAACCGAAACGAGTTAGCCGCTCACGACGATCCAAGTCTTAGTTCTCAGTAGATGGCTGACCAGATGTCGCTAATAGAGCCAGCGGTTGAGGAGGCTCTGCGAAGCCAAATTCGAGTCATTAATGATTGGCCGCAGGCTGGAGTGTCATTTCAGGATTTAACCGGCTTGATGGCTGATCCGGTGACTTTTGCCCTAGTTATCGCGGCAATGGCGAAAACGCTGGGCAACGGTCCATTTGATGATGTCGCAGGTATCGAGGCCCGCGGCTTTCCGTACGGAGCCGCACTAGCGCATTCATGTAATGCCGGGTTCGTTACTCTCCGCAAGCCTGGCAAGTTACCCGGAGCGGTCCACAGCGTTGATTACGATTTGGAGTACGGGTCCACCTCATTGCAATTGCAGACCCACGCGCTCGGCCAGGGGAGTCGAGTCGTCCTTGTTGATGATGTGCTGGCTACCGGTGGCACTGCCGCAGCCGGAGTCGACCTTATTCGGCGCACCGGTGCTGAAGTTGTCGCGGTCGTTTTGGTCATGGAGCTCCCGATCCTTGGGGGTCGTGGCAGGCTCGAAGCGCTCGGGGTCAACGTGCACGCACTGCTCACCGCCTAGCACCCGTAGACTGGCAGCGCGTACAGATCGAAGTGTTTATCTATCAGTCCTGCTATTGGGAGCGCCTGTGGCCAAGGAAGCACCGCTGACCACGGAGCTGGCCTCGCCGCCGGCTTCGGTCACGGTTGTGTCCTCAGGCTTTCGATCCAGAGTTGCCCGGTTGGCTGGGATTCAGCGCCGTGCGCACCCAGAACTTGAGCCGCTATTTCGAACGCTGCGCCAATACCACCCGAAATCAGATGTTCGGATGGTGGAGCGTGCGTATGAGATGGCTGAGTATCTGCACCGAGATCAAACCCGCATGTCGGGGGAGATGTACATCACCCATCCTTTGGCGGTTGCGACGATTCTTGCCGATCTGGGCATGACCGCACCGACTCTTGCGGCGGCGCTGTTGCACGACACCGTTGAGGACACTGGTTACTCGTTAGATGCCCTGCGGGAGGATTTTGGCGACGAGATCGCCCAATTGGTTGATGGCGTCACCAAGTTGGATCGAGTTAAATACGGCGAGTCGTCTGCTTCGGAGACCGTCCGCAAAATGGTCATCGCGATGGCGCGTGACATTCGGGTTCTGGTGATCAAGCTAGCCGACCGCCTACACAATATGCGCACCCTGCGCTTCATGCCCGAAGACAAGCAGCAGAAGAAGGCGCGCGAGACTCTTGAGATCTACGCCCCACTAGCGCATCGGTTGGGCATAAATGCGGTTAAGTGGGAACTAGAAGACCTAGCATTCGCCACCATGCACCCGAAGATGTACGACGAAATCGTACAACTCGTGGGCCAGCGGGCGCCGTCGCGCGATCAATTGCTTTCGGTAATTATTGATGAAATCGACGCGGATTTGCGCAGGGGGAAATTGCGTGCCGTGGTCAGTGGCCGCCCGAAACATTATTACTCTGTCTATCAAAAGATGATTGTGCGCGGTCGTGATTTCGCGGAGATCTATGACCTACTCGGCGTGCGCATTCTTGTTGAAAGTGTCCGCGATTGCTACGCGGTACTCGGTGTAATTCACGCTAAGTGGAGTCCGGTGCCAGGGCGCTTTAAGGATTTTATCGCTATGCCGAAGTTCAATATGTATCAGTCATTGCATACAACGGTAATTGGCCCTGAGGGTAAGCCTGTTGAGTTGCAGATTCGAACTCAAGAAATGCATCGCTCTGCTGAATTCGGGGTCGCGGCTCACTGGCGCTACAAGCAGCAAGATGTTGGTGGCAAATCCGGTCCCGATGATTTTGGTTGGCTGCGCCAGTTGATGGAGTGGCAACGTGAGACCGAAGACCCCGACGAGTTCATGGATTCGTTGCGTTATGACCTGAGTTCCTCTGAGGTTTATGTTTTCACTCCGAAAGGTGATGTGGTCGCATTACCGAGTAAGGCCACCCCGGTGGACTTTGCTTATTCGGTTCATACCGAAGTGGGCCACCGCTGTGTAGGAGCACGCGTCAATGGCAAGTTGGTGCCCCTCGAGTCAACGTTAGACAACGGTGATGTGGTGGAGATTTTCACTTCCAAAGCCGAAGGTGCCGGTCCCAGCCTTGACTGGGTGTCATTTGTCGCATCTCCGCGAGCCAAAAGCAAGATTAAGGCGTGGTTCTCAAAGGAGCGGCGCGAGGAGGCCGTCGAGACAGGCAAGGACGCAATTGTGCGGGCAATGCGCAAGCAGGGCCTACCACTGCAGCGCCTAATGACCAATCAGTCACTTCAGAACATCGCCTCAGGATTACACCAAACCGATGTAAGTGCACTTTATGCGTCGGTGGGTGAAGGTCGGATTTCTGCGGCCACGATCGTACAACGATTAGTTGATGCAGCGGGCGGTGTCGATGGGGCGGCGGACGATGCCGCTGAGGGCATTAATCCTGCGAATTTACGGCAGCGTGCCCGAACATCGGGTGATGTAGGGGTAGTCGTTAAGGGGGTTGATGATGTCTGGATCAAATTGGCCAGATGCTGCACCCCGGTACCCGGTGATGCCATCCTCGGGTTTGTAACTCGTGGATCTGGGGTATCAGTTCACCGCAATGACTGCGTAAATATTCCCGGACTTCAAGGGGAGCCGGAGCGAATAGTCGAAGTCACCTGGGCACCAACTGCAACAAGTGTTTTCTTGGTCAACATTCAAGTTGAAGCCTTAGACCGCGCAAGGTTATTGAGTGACGTGACTAGAGCACTCTCGGATACCCACGTAAATATCCTGAGCGCATCGGTTACGACTTCACGCGATCGCATCGCGCTGTCGCGCTTTACCTTCGAAATGGCAGACCCCAAGCACTTAGGGTCGGTACTCAAGGCGGTTCGTAGTGTTGAAGGCGTGTACGACGCCTACCGAGTGTGAGCTTTACAACTAGACAGCGTGGGTGAGTGACCCGAATTCACTTGCCGCAGCCTGCGCCGCCCTTAGGAGCGCGGTAGTTTGCTCAATGGCGGCATCAAGTTTGGCAACTTCGCGGTCATTGCTACTGGCGACCGCCTTAGCGCGTTTCACTTCCAATTTAGCGATGCCATCGGAAAAGACATTAGCGGTTGACTCAGCCCGAGCGCGGGCCTCGGGGTTGGATTTCTTCCATGATTCGGATTCGTCCTTGCGCAGCGCCTCATCGACTTTACGAAGGCGCGCATCGAGTCGTTCGCTTTCACCACGTGGGAGGTCTCCGACTTTCTCCCAGCGTTCGTGAATCCCACGAAGTGCGGTCTTCGCGGACTTGTGATCGGTGATGGGTAAAAGTGCTTCGGCCTCTGATGCCAATAATTCCTTCTCGGCGACATTTGGTCGCAGTGCATCCTCGGCCTGTGCTTCAGCAGCCACCTTGGCGGCGAAGAACGCGTCCTGTGCCGATTTAAATCGCTTCCAGAGTTTGTCCTCATCACTTCGCCCGGCGCGCGGGGCGGCCTTCCAATCATTCATTAAATCGCGAATCTGCTTGCCGGTAGCCACCCAGTCGGTTGAAGTCGCCAACGTTTCTGCATTCGCGATGAGTTCGCGTTTGCGGGTCACCGCAATCTTATGCTCGGCATCGGCTTCGGCGAAGTGTTGGCGTCGGCGCTTATCGAATCCCGTGCGTGCTGCGCTGATGCGCTTCCAAAGGGCCTGCTCGGTGGCTCGGTCGGTACGCGGTAGGGCTTTCCACTCTTCAATCATCTTGGCAAAACGTTCGCTGGACTGCTTCCACGATGTCGATGGGCCAAGCTTTTCGGCCTCTACCGCCAGGGCCTCACGTGCGGCTGTGGCTTCGGCGCGCAAGGCGGCCCGCTTCTCGGCAACGGCGGAGCGCACTGTCACGATGTTCTCGGCCACACCATCGCATTTGATCCCCAGCGCGGCGACATCGCCGATAAAGGCGCGCGCAGCAAGTGCTTCGCGAACTTTCACAAGAACGGTCTGGGCCTGCTCTGGAGTTGCCCGACCATCTGCCAAGCGGGTGGCGATTAGTTCAATCTCCACCACTAAGTCTTCATATTTGCGTTGGAAGAAGGCAAGGCCCGCTGCTGGCGGCCCTGCAGCCCATTGGCCAATTTGGATTTCGCCCTCAGGGGCGAGCAGGTACACGGTGCCATCGGCTTCAACCCGGCCGTACGGTGAGGGTGGGGGAGCCGGTGCGGCCGGGACCGGTCGCAACATGGCAGGGGTCGGCATCGGGGTCGGCCCGGTGGGGTCGGCCATAGGTGAACCTGCCTAACGGTTGGCGATCAGGAGTGATCGGGTCTATTTGGTGGTCGGTCTCTTGGCAGACGTTACCGGCCCACTTACCCCGTTTGTGCCGTGGCTGTCTCAATCGTTATCGACTGGGATGGGGGCCCATCGGAGCCGCCACCGGTCACCCCAGCCGCGGCCACCCCCCGCAATAGCTCAAGGCCTGAGGTGACCGTGCCCCAAATGGTGTATCCGGAAGGCAAGGTGGTGTCTTCATACACGAGGAAAAACTGGGATCCGCTGGTGCCCGGACCGGCATTTGCCATGGCGACTGAACCCGCGGGGTAGTTTGCGGCCCCGTCGCCCGGCAGGTTCTCATCCGGTACCTGGTAGCCGGGGCCACCGGTGCCGTCACCCTTTGGATCTCCGCATTGCAGGACGAAAATGCCCGCGGTGGTGAGCCGGTGGCAGGCCACCGAATCGTAAAAGCCCTGCTCGACCAAGAAAATTTCCGAGGCAACGGTCAACGGAGCCTGGTCTGGCAGAGTCTCAATGACGATGTCACCGCAGTTGGTGGTCAAGGTGATCTTGGCGGGCTTACTCGAAAGTGGTGAAGCCGCGGGTGCGGTGGCCCAGGTCAGGTTGTCGGGACGGGCGGCTACCGCAGCGGTGCAGGCCAAAGCTGTAGCCCAGGAAGTCGAACTGGTCCGTCCACGCCTCGCACAGCGTTGGTGCAACATCCTTTCTGTAAATTGCCTGCCTGCCGCCTGGCTGCGGTG
>JBAXHK010000100.1:0-5822 GCA_037138935.1 Actinomycetes bacterium | reverse complement strand
AGAAAAGTAGGTCGGAGCCGCCGTGCAAGACCACGCGCACATAAGCCTGCGCGTTGCAGCGGTCACACCTATCGGTCGCACTAAGTGCAGGGGCAGTCATCGTCGTGGTCATGTACCAGGCACCTCCTCGGCCATTTGTTTGTGCTTGACGCCATTGGTAACAGTCTCCCACCACAATTGCATTCCCGACACGCCGCAGGCCGTTGGTTCACGTAGAGCGAACGCGTTGCGGTTATCTGTGGACGACACGACCGGCCGGGGGATAGATCCGGCCAATTTCTCCGTAATCTAGGGCAAATGGCCACCAAAATGCCCCGGAAATCAGCCAGAACGGCAGCAACTAGTGCCGTTGGCGGTGTCGGCGGTGCTGGCATTGCTGCTGGTGGGGCGTATACCGCCAAGAATCTGGCCGTGCTGGAGGGCTTGGATGCCGTTCGTAAGCGCCCGGGAATGTACATCGGATCAAATGATGGCCGCGGGTTAATGCACTGCCTCTGGGAGATCGTCGACAACGCCATTGATGAGGCACTCGCCGGGTCATGTAAGAAAATCATCGTGACTTTGCATCCTGACGGTTCAGCCGAGGTTAGTGATGATGGTCGCGGGATCCCGGTCGATGTTGAACCCAAGACCAAATTGACCGGTGTTGAAGTGGTGATGACCAAGTTACATGCCGGCGGTAAGTTCGGCGGCGGTTCCTATACGGCATCCGGAGGCCTACACGGGGTTGGTGCCTCGGTGGTCAATGCGCTTTCTGCACGGCTAGATGTTGAGGTCGACCGCGGGGCCAAGACCCACACCATGTCTTTTAGACGGGGGGTGCCCGGAGTTTTTGACGGAGTTGGTCCGATGGGGGATTTCACCCGCAAGAGTGGCCTGCATATCGCTGGTACCGTCCCGCGCACTCGAACCGGCACCCGGGTGCGGTGGTGGGCTGATTCGCAGGTATTCACCAAGGATGCCGCCTATGACCGCGAAGGGCTACGCGAACGAGCAGTGCAAAGCACGTTCTTAGTCCCGGGATTACTCATTACGGTCATCGATTTGCGCGATCCCGAAGATCGCTACGAGGAGACTTTTCAGCACAAAGGTGGCATCACCGAATATGTCGAGGCCTTGTCGGTTGGTGAGCCTGTGAGCTCGGTAATTCGATTGCACGGCCGGGGGCACTTTCGCGAGACTGTCCCGGTGCTTGATGACAAAGGGCACATGACGCCGCAAGACGTTGAACGTGAATTGGGTGTCGATATCGCCTTGCGCTGGGATACCGGCTACGAATCCGATATTCGTTCTTTCGTGAACGTGATCGCGACTCCCAAGGGTGGTACCCACCTGACCGGATTTGAGAGGGCAATCGTTAAGACTGTCAATGACCAAGTGCGCGCCGCGAAGATTCTAAAAGGCGCTGAAGACACCATCACCAAGGATGACGTTTTTGAGGGCTTGACCGCTGTTGTCACCGTGCGCCTCGCCGAGCCGCAATTTGAAGGCCAAACTAAAGAGATTTTAGGAACCCCCGCCGCCACGCGGATAGTGGGTAACGTGGTCAACAAGGAGTTAACCACTTGGTTTACCAACCCGCCCAGGGGTGAGAAAGTCGCCGCGAAGTCGGTCTTGGAGAAAGCCGCGAATGCCATGCGTGCACGGGTGGCTGCGCGAACTCACCGTGATACCCAACGGCGAAAGACTGCACTTGAGTCATCTGCCTTGCCGGCTAAATTGGTGGATTGTCGAACCGACGACGTCGAGCGCAGTGAATTATTCATTGTTGAAGGCGATAGCGCGCTGGGTACCGCGAAAGTGGCCCGAAATGCCGATCACCAAGCACTGCTGCCGATCCGTGGCAAGATTTTGAATGTGCAGAAGTCGTCCCTCGCTGACATGCTTAAGAACATTGAGTGCGCCTCGATTATTCAGGTAATCGGGGCTGGTTCTGGTCGATCATTTGATCTGGAGCAAGCGCGCTACGGCAAAGTGATCCTGATGTCCGATGCAGACGTTGACGGCGCGCATATTCGATGTCTGCTATTGACCTTGATCAACCGGTATCTGCACCCACTTTTGGAGGCCGGGCGGGTATATGCGGCAGTGCCACCGCTTCATCGGCTCGAAATTGTGAATCCCGGGAGCAAAGCAAATGAACTTATCTACACCTACTCCGATGGCGAGATGAAGTCGGTTTTAGCCGATGCGAATAAACGCGGTAAGAAGGTCAAGGATCCTATCCAGCGCTACAAGGGATTAGGTGAGATGGATGCTGGCCAACTGCGCGAGACCACAATGGATCCCGCCCACCGCACTCTGCGTCGAATCACCATGAAGGATGTTGCTGGGGCGAGCGCCGTATTCGATCTCCTCATGGGCGGTGAAGTTGCCCCCCGCAAGGAGTTCATTGTCGAAGGTGCCGCCGGGTTGGATCGGGCGCGAATTGATGCCTAGTAATACGCTCTGCGGCAAATAGGCGCGGTTAACTAGCCACTTGTAACTAGCCACTTGGAGGTCACGGCATGGCTCGACCGTTACGCGTTGCAGTGGTGGGTTCTGGTCCATCAGGTATGTATGCGGCGGATGCGCTAGTTAGCCAACAGGAGATCCCGGTCACTGTCGATGTCATTGACAAATTGCCGGTGCCATTTGGGTTGGTGCGTTACGGCGTAGCCCCTGACCACATCAGTATTCGTTCGGTGCGCGACACCCTTGACAAAGTTTTCGAAAAGCCTGGGGTGCGTTTCATCGGCAATGTCGAGGTTGGGGTTGATATTTCGGTTGCCACCCTTCACGAGTATTTCGATGCCATTGTGTTCACCTATGGCGCCTCGCGTGACCGTCGACTTGCAATACCAGGTGAAGACCTAGATGCCAGTGTGGCTGCTACCGACCTAGTGGCTTGGTACTGCGGGCACCCCGATGCTGATCGCGAGACTTTTGAGCGGCTAATCCCGACAGCTACCTGTGTCGTTGTGGTGGGCGTAGGAAATGTGGCAGTTGACGTTACCCGCGTGTTGGCGAAGACAGTTGATGAACTAACGCATACCGATATGCCCGATTACGTATTCGACACCCTGCGAAAGTCGGTTATCACCGATATTCATGTGCTGGGCAGGCGGGGGCCAGCACAGGCGACCTACACCACAAAAGAACTGCGTGAACTGGGTGAACTGGGTGACGCTGACATCGTGGTCGACCCTGCCGAGTTAGTATTCGACGCCGCGAGTGAGCAAGTTATTGCTGACGATAAAGCGGTGGCTCGCAATGTCGAAGTAGTGAAAGCGTGGGCCACAAAAGAACAAACCGGAAAATCACGGCGTATTCACTTGCACTTCATGGCTCGTCCGGTAGAGCTACGCGGTGATACTCGAGTGCGTGAGGTGGTCGTCGAACGCACCGAGCTGGATGGCGCAGGTGGCGCCAAAGGCACCGGCGAGACTTTCGTGATTGCTGCAGATCTGGTGGTCCGCAGTGTCGGTTACCGGGGCATGGCCTTACCTGATGTGCCATTTGATGAAGATCGCAGCGTTATCCCGCACGTGGACGGTCGAGTTCAGTGTGACGGTCGCGCGGTGAGCGGTGAATACGTAGCCGGCTGGATCAAGCGTGGCCCAACCGGGATCATCGGTACGAATAAGAAGGATGCGACAGCGACCGTGGCTTCGTTGCTGGCTGATTGCGATAAGTTGCCGGTCGCGCCATTGTCGAGCCCGGCTGATTTCGATTCATGGCTGGCTGGCTCCGGGAAGCAGGTTGTTGGTAATTTAGGTTGGCGCTCAATTGATGCGGCTGAGCGAGCACTTGGTGCCGGTAAAGGTCGCGACCGAACTACTATTCAAAGCACCGAAGACTTACTTAAAGCGGCACAGCTAACTCAAGGTTAGTAGTTTAATCTTGGTAGTAGTTCACGCGTGGTAGTAGCTCATCAGGGGTGCCATGGCGTGGCTTCGGCTAGGCCGACACTACGCCAAATGGCCGCGGTGGTGGGTTCGCTCCCACATGATTTAGGTCGCGGTTGGGTAAGTTCTTCACACCTAAGGTTCACCTGCCAAGCCCGCCCGTCTTCGTGGCGCACCTCGGCAACTAGTGATTCCCCAACCCCGGGTAGCTGCGCTAGCGCCGGCATGGGCAAGGCGCGATCATCTATTACTCGAAGCACATCCAGCACATCGCGCTCGAAAATACCCATGTTTTGTCGGACGGCGATTTCAGCAACCTGCAGTGGTGGCGAATAGCAGGTACGGCCGCGGTAATTGTCGGTAGTTAATAGCAGTCGCTGAGAGTCGGAAAATATCTCGACTGCATTGTCAACCGTGAGTCGACCGAAAACGGCTCCGCATGGCAGGCTCATCACTGTCGGAGCAAACCGATGGCCGCCAATGTGGCTGGATTCCCAAATAAATCCTCGATCCTCGACGCTGACGTTTTTGAGAAGATCGGTAATGAGGGCTCGACCATGCAACGCGCAGCAAGCATCTCGGCCGCTGTGGGTACAGACCAACAGCAGCGGTTGGCTAGTGGATACCCCAAACGGTGGAAGGGCACCCGCGGCGAGCTCAGGAAAGTCCCAATCCGCGATATCTGATACATCGGGCATGATGCCGTGGCGCATGCGAGTAGCGCCAGGGGAGGTATGGGCTACCCAAACATTTCTACCCGCAACAGCTGAGGCTGGCTCTATGCGGTCTGGATGGCGCACCAGCAAGATTGAAACCCCGGTCTCTTCGGCTCGGTCTGTTAGCAGTTGGCCGACTCCCGGTTCAAGGCGCGCGTCAAGGAGGGCATTCTTGCCCCAGGGCCCCGGCTGCTCGATCAAAATCCAGCAGGTGGCAACCGGTGCGGTACCTGCGAGTGGTTCACCGACTTCGCGCGCCGCACTGGAACAGTCGATGCTCACAGTTGTCCGCCAAGCCCACAAATTGGTGTGGTGCCTGGGGATCCGGTGCCATCTCTTTTACCCAGGACCGTCGGTAAGTCCGCCGGAACTCCCGATGCGGTAGCGGCGCGTGCCGGACCTATTCCGACCCAGGCCAATACCAGGGTGTCTTCGCCGGAGCGGAATTTATGGCAGCGCACCCCGCCGGTACCTCGGCCCTTTGCGGGATATTCGGCCAGGGGAGTGATCTTGATACTGACGGCGTCGGTACCCGGCAGTGCATCGGCGGAACCGGCGATAGTAACCACCACAGCGCTCGCCGCCGGAGTTAATGCGGTAAACGAAGTGACTCGGGCTCCACGGGCCAAGCGCACCCCTGCCATGCCGCCAGCGGCCCGGCCCTGTGGTCGCACCGCACTTGCCGCAAACCGTAGTAGTTGGCCATCTGAGGTGACGAAAACTAATTCAGAAGTCTCGGCCGCCGCCTCGTCGAGGCCGATGGCACCGACTACCTGATCACCGTCATCAAGTCGAATGATCTCCCATGAGTCTTTATTTGTGAGCCCATCGGGGAGGACTCTTTTGACGACCCCATTTGCGGTGGCTAAAGCAATGCCGCCGGTTTGATCAAGGGTGGTTAGACACAGGGCGGATGCACCAAGTGGCAGGTCGACGAAAGCGCCGATCGGTGCTCCGGCGGACAAGGCTGGAATGCCAACCACCGATGGCAGAGCGGGCAGGTCAACCACCGACAGTCGAATGACGGTGCCGGTGCTGGTGACTAACCCGATGGACCCTCGATTGGTTGCGGGGACCGCGCTGACGATCACATCGTGATTAGCGCGCGCGACATCCGTCATCGGTTCGAATCGCTGATCGGCGGTGCGAGCCAAAAGCCCGGTGCTCGACATCAACACTACGCATGGCCCATCGTCAACCTCTAGTGGCACTTTGGCAG
>JBAXHK010000099.1:0-5845 GCA_037138935.1 Actinomycetes bacterium | reverse complement strand
CGTTGTTGCAGCTGCTGCGCCTTTGGCCGGGATCTCGGGCGCGTTCCCGGTGGCGATCGGCGCGGGTGACGGTGCTGGCGCCGCCGGCATGTACGTCGCAGTCGGCATAGTTCTATTACTCTTCAGCGTTGGCTACGCCACGATGAGCCAGTACGTCACGAACACGGGTGCCTTCTTCGCATACGTTGGCCGCGGCCTGGGCATCGTGCCAGGTGTCGGATCGGCATTCGCGTCGTTGGTGGCTTATATAACGGTTATGTGGGCCATCCTTGGTTTCATTTCAGGGCAGATGAAGTTTCAGTTCATCGCTAAGTTCGGTTTGGATCTGCCGTGGTGGGTGTATGCATTCGTCATCATCGCCTTAATCTTTGTGCTGTCTGCAGCCTCGGTTGATATTGGCGCGAAGTTGTTGGGAATCTTGCTTTCTATTGAAATTGTTGCCCTCCTCATCGTGGGGATTGCAACTTTGATTAACGGTGGGCCCGAAGGCGTTAATTTCGGTGCATCGTTTAGCCCATCGTCGATTTTCGAGGGTGGATTTACGGGTGGCGCGGGTATCGCTTTCGCTTTTGCCCTCGCTTCCTTTATCGGGTTCGAAGCAACTGCGATCTACGGTGAAGAATCGAAGGATCCGAAAAAGACAGTGCCAAGGGCTACCTACATTTCGGTGATTTTGATTACGGCCTTATTTGCGATCGTGGGTTTGGGGCTGGTCACCAGCCTTGGGGCTACCGACATTGCGAACAAGGTATTTGAGATTACCGCGATTGACGGCGTGCCATTGTCGGATCTGTCAGCGGTGCTCTTTAGTGCCTCGACCACCTATGTGGGTGCCTGGATGACCGAGTTATTCGGCTGGATCATCCTGACCTCGCTATTTGCCGGCGGCCTTGCCATGCAGAACTCGGCGGCACGCTACTTCTTCGCGATGGGTCGAGCGGGTGTGCTGCCGAAGGCACTTGACCGCACGAATAAGGCGCAGGCACCCTGGGTGGCCACAATCGTGGTGACCCTCTTCGCGGTGGCGATCACGATCATCTTCATTATTTTCAACCTGGATCCGATCGTGCACATGTTCTTCTGGTTCGGGGCGGTCGCGGTGCTCGCGATCGTGCTCACTGAAATCTTGGTGAGTATCTCGGTGATCGTTTACTTCCGTCGCACCAAGGAAGACACCCGGCCCTGGAACACGCTGATTGCGCCAATCTTGGCGATCATTGGGTTGGCGATCGGCGAGTACATGTTGATGAGCCGGTTCAACCTGTTCTCGGGCACATCCTCAGGTGAAGGTGGCCCATGGGAAATGAATACGACCGGATGGATTCTTGTCCTGTCGCCGTTTGTGCTCTTCGTGGTGGGCCTGATCGTGGGTGTCGCGCGCAAGAAGTCCGAAAATTACGATGCGGTGCACAACTTCGTCAGTTAATAAATTGCATTAAAGGAAGGGGCAGGCGCATGATGGGCCCGCCCCTTCCTTATGCCGCTCTTGAGGAGATGAAATCGCGGTGACCTCCACCCCATCGGCGCATCTTGATACTTTCACCCGAGACAATCTGCCGCCCGTGGACCAATGGCCAAGCTTCAATGAACAGTGGCTGGCTGAGCACTATCCGGATCGCCTTAACTGCGCCGTGGAGCTACTAGACGGAACAATTTCGCGTCTTGGTGGAGCCGGCTGCGCAGTGATCGATGGTGAGAAGTCCTGGTCCTACGACGAGCTGGCCGATCGGGTGCAGCGCACCGCCAATGTGTTGGTGGCACTTGGTGTCGTGCCAGGAAATCGGGTACTCCTTCGCGGGCCCAATAACCCATGGCTGGCCATCACCTGGCTGGCTGTTATTCGCATCGGTGCAGTGGTGGTGACAACAATGCCTCTTCTGCGCACCGGGGAACTTGAGAAGATAGTCGATATCGCGCAGGTGCAATTCGCATTAGTAGACCATCGATTCGTTGAGGAGTGGTCGGGTGTCGCTAATTTCGCCGGGCTTACACTGATTTTTGGCGGCGCTGACCCGGCTGATCTCGAGCAGTTAGTGGCCGAAGCCTCCAATGTCAACATGCCCGTTGATACCGCAGCCGACGACGTCTGCATGCTGGCATTCACCTCAGGTACTACCGGTAAACCAAAAGCCACCATGCACTTTCATCGTGACGTGCTCGCGATTGCCGACACCTTCTGCGCATCAATCGTGCAACCAACGGCCGCTGACATCTTCGCCGGTAGTCCACCATTTGCCTTCACTTTTGGGCTAGGAGCTCTACTTATCTTCCCCCTTCGTTTTGGTGCCTGCGCATTGCTGCTTGAGTCAGCATCCCCGCCGATTTTGCTAAGAGCTGTTGAGCTAAACCGCGTAACCTGCCTGTTCACCGCCCCCACCGCATATCGTGCGATGTTGCCCGCGGTGGGCGAAGTTGATCTAAGTAGCCTCCGGGTTTGTATATCCGCCGGTGAAACCCTGCCGGAGCCCACTTGGCGGGCCTGGAAGGAGGCAACCGGCCAGTCACTTATTGATGGCATTGGTGCCACGGAGATGCTGCACGTATTTATCTCGGCCCGTGGTGACGAAATCGTGCCTGGGTCAACGGGTAAGGTCGTGCCTGGCTATATCGCCGATGTTGTTGATGACGATTTCAATTCAATGCCGCCCGGGCAGCCTGGGCGACTCGTGGTCAAAGGCCCAACCGGTTGCCGGTATTTAAATGACGAGCGGCAATTTGATTATGTGCAAGGTGGCTGGAATATCACCGGTGATGTCTACATTAAAGATGAGAATGGGTATTTCTTCTACCAAGCAAGAGCAGACGACATCATTGTTTCAAGTGGTTACAATATTGCCGCTCCGGAAGTGGAGTCGGCCTTGCTGGCTCACGCAGCCGTACAAGAAGCTGCCGTAGTTGGTAAGCCGGATGAAGCCCGCGGGATGATAGTTAAGGCGTTCGTGGTGCTGAACCCGGCCGCTACCGCATCGGATGGTCTTGTGCACGAATTGCAGGGTTTCGTCAAGGCATCCATCTCACCATATAAATACCCGCGCGAGATTGAATTCGTCATCGAGCTACCCAAGACAGCAACCGGCAAGCTACAGCGATTCAAATTGAGATAGTTGCCGGCAGCTTCATAATTCCATTTACGAAATTGGATCGAGTACGGACGACCTCACCATTGGCGGTGAACTTGATCCGCAAGCGCATAAGTTCTTCGAGCAGCACTCGGATCTCGAGGCGGGCCAATGGGGCGCCGAGGCAGTGGTGGGGCCCTTGGGCGCCAAAAGCCAGCTGCTTTGGTCGCACCGGACGTGAGATATCAAATTTCAACGGATTTTCGAATACCGTTTCGTCGAAATTGGCCGATGCGTACCAGATCACAACCTTGTCACCGGCTGCGATCGGTACTCCTGCAAGTTCAGTGTCGCGGGTTGTAGTCCGGCGCATATGGATAACCGGCGTTGCGTATCGAATGATCTCTTCAACGGCATTTTCAACTAGATCCGGGTTTCGATAGAGCAATTCCAGTTGATCAGGATGCAGCATGAATTGCTGGATCCCATTACTTATGGCCGTCCGCGTAGTCTCGTTGCCCGCAAAAACAAGTACCTGGAACATGTTTGCAAATTCATTCTCGGTGAGTTGATCACCTTCTACCTTTGAGTGCACGAGGGTAGAGACCAGATCACCTCGAGGATGCGATCGGCGTTGGTCACCGAGGTCCTTGGCATATTCGAAGAGGGCGTGTGAGGCGGGTGAATTGAAGGGCAGTAACTCAAGGGGAGTGATATTGCCGTAAGCGCCTGGGGGCAGATCGACCCCATCAACCAATTCGTCACTTAGCTGGATCATGAAGTCAGTGTCATCAGCGGGTACACCAAGGATGTCGACGATGACGCGAATTGGTATCGGTGCCGATATGGCTTGAACTACGTCAATATCGCGTTGCTCTAATGCCCTTTGGAGGATTTCCACGGTTATTGCTCTTGTCGCATCCTCGTAGGAGCGGACCCTGTGACCGGTAAATGCAGGCATGCCCAAGCGCCTTAGCCGCACATGCGCAGGCGGATCAGTTTCGATGATGGATCGACGCACCTCCTTTGCCTCGTCGGTTAGATCCCAGAGGTTAACGAAATCCTTGGCGCTGGAGTAGGTGAATGCGTCACGGGTGACTGTGAGTAGATCCCGGTAACGGGTGACCGCCCAGTATGGCTTGTCTGCGTACATGCGCTTCGCGATAGGTTCGTCGTGTCTAAGCTGCGTAAATGCCGCGTGCGGGATTCCATTTGCGTACACCGCCGGATCGGTGATGTCGAGCCGCGCCTCGCTCGTCATGTAGGTGCACCGGGGACTATGACAAACCGACCCGAAACGTCACCTTGATGCAACCGGTCATGTGCCAATTGGACGTCGTCGAGTGAAATAATTTCAATTTCGGAGTGCAGATCGTGGTGCTGAGCCAAAGCGACCAGTTCAGCGAGTTGATCACGGGTGCCCCAAATCGATGACATGAACCGCGCCTCGTGCGGCACCAAACCGAACCCGAAGGGAATCGATCCGCCGTAAAGGCCGACTACGACAGCAATGCCTTGACGCGCCACCTGCTCACGCGCGGTCTGCAAGGTCTGCTCGGCCCCCACAAAGTCAATGACCGCGTTGAAGGTGCCCTCCACTTCACCAGGTGCCACGGCAGCATCAGCGCCAAGTGAAAGTGCGAGAGTGCGTTTTTCTGGTGATGCATCAACAACAACAACTTCAGCAGCTGAGCGAATTTTCAGGAACTGCATGCCAAATTGGCCTAGGCCACCGGCACCGATGACGAGAGCACGCGGATGTGCGGTGCTCGCCAAGGTGCTCAAGGTATGGTCAACTGCGCGATACGCCGTGAGCCCGCCACAGGCCAAGGGTGCGGTGTGCGCGGGGTCAAGGTCACCGATCGGGATGAGGTAGGACTCATCTGGCACCAGCATTTTTTCGGCGTAGCCGCCATCGCGGAAAAGGCCAGCTTCGGTGGCATTTGGGCAAATCATTTCCTGGTTCGAGGCGCAGGCCCAACAATCCGGTTTGCGACAGCCCCAGCAAGCGTAGACCAAGACCGGGCCGAGGGTTGGATGCATTGCAGCTACTTCGTGGCCCAAGGTAATCGGTAGCGTGGTTGGATAATCGCCGGCGGCAGCATGTAAATCCGAGTGGCAGATCCCGCAGGCGAGCACGTCGACTACTACCCCTCCGGGCTCCGCCATCGGCGTGGGGATTTCGCGGATGGCCAAAGGGGCACCGGGGGCTGTAAGCACGACTGCTCGCATCTTTCTCCTTAGCAATCAAATACGCTGGACTAGCCGATGCCGGCATAGTTGAACACTACATTTAGCAGGTAGGTAGGGCGCTGTTATCCAGGGCACCTTGAGCGGAGGATTGATGTCTGTTTGGATTGACTCTGAGCGTGAGCGGGTAACCGCACTCTGCGAGGAGCACCAGATCCACACCGTCGAGTGCGTAATTGTCGATACTTGGGGCATCCCACGCGGTAAACGCATCCCGGTGCGTCAATTCCTACGCGGCGCTGGCTATGCGATCGCCAATGTCGTGTACAGCTGGGATCCAACCTGTTTCATCTTCTCGACCCCATGGGTCAATGAGGAGGATGGCTTCCCCGACATGCACGCGGTGCCCGACCTATCTAGTCTTCGGGTGGCCGGGTGGGCTGATGGTGTCGCCATCGTGATGTGCGACACCGTGCACCCCGGTAGCGGACTGCCGATCGAGATGGATGCTCGCAATATGCTCAAGCGGCAATTGGCGAAGTTCGACGCGGCTGGAGTCACGGTAAATGGTGCAACCGAACTTGAGTGCCATTTCT
>JBAXHK010000098.1:0-5853 GCA_037138935.1 Actinomycetes bacterium | reverse complement strand
CCAGTACCCGACTGCGGTGGCATTCGTCAACAACCTCTATGCGGGTATCACCGCGGCGAAGCCGGCTGACCGCGCGAAGGGACTTGAGGTAGTCGCAGCCATTTCTGAGGCACTGCGCAAGACAATTGAAGCGCAAATGTTGGAGCTGGCGGCTGTTCTTGTATTCGTCAATTGCTCCGACATGCACGATCGTCCAACAGCAGCAGAACTTGCTGCCGCCTCGGAATCTGTCGAGCGAAACTACGGTTCCACTCAGCCCATTTTCATGGGTAACTCATCCGCGTGCTTCGGGCTCAACCCTGATGACTTATCGCCGGCTATCCCCAGTGGCTCCAGCATGATCGCGTTGAAGACACCTCCGGTCTTCGTGCTGTCCTCCGGTGATGCGGCGACACCGTGGGTGTGGGGGCGCAGCCTCGCGAACACTTTCGCCGGGTCACGCACGATCACCTACAACAGCACCCAGCATGTCGCGTACATGCTCACCCCATCTACCTGTGTTAACGCACCGGTTACCGAGTACCTGCTGACACTGAAGCCTCCCTCCAAAAACCGCCTGTGTACTTATACACCTGGTGGGGCTGTCCCGCTGCGTTAGCAACCAGGTCGCGGTTGCGGTGACCTTGCGCGGGGCTTAACCAGGCCCTGGGCAATCGCGGCACCGAGCACGATTAGTAGTCCGCCGACCGGCTGATTCCAAGAGATCGGCTCGGCTAGGAAAAGTGCACCGGCAATGATCGCAACAAGTGGTGTCAAATAGGTGACCGTGCTTGCCGTTGTGGCATCGGACTTGTTGATGACCCGAAAATTTAAAACGTATGCGACACCGCTGCCTAAGCACCCAAGGGCCAGCATCCCGAACACGGTTGGTGCACCGATGCTACTCACCGTGAATCCGGTAACTACCGCTATTGGTGTGATCTGGATAGTCGCCATGATGAGTAAACCGGTTGCTAAGGCAAGTGGTGACAAAGTGCTGGCATTTGGCCCACCGGTCAGGTGACGACGCATGTAGGGGCAAGAGAATCCGTAGCAAGTAATAGCAATTACGCAGGCTGCGATGCCGATCAAGTTACCCGCTCCGAGACTCTGCCAAATGCCGACAACTATGAGCACGCCGACGAAACCGATACCAAGGCCAACCATGCGCCTCGGTGTCGGTCGCTCTTCAGAGAAGACGAGCAGGGTTGCTATCAAAGTTAATAACGGAGTAGCGCCGTTAATGATCCCGGCGAGTGCCGAGGAGATATGGGTTTCACCAAACGCAAAAGCCAACCAAGGCACCGTCGCGACCAACAGCGCCGTCAAGAACAGTGGCTTCCAGACCGACCGGGGCGCCAGTTTCGTTTTAGTGGCAGCGCTAAAAATTAGCAAGGTCAGCAAGCCGAGCACAATGCGGCCGAACGCCACCCCGGCTGGGGTTAACGATTCGAGGCCGAGTTTCATAAAGTAAAACGAGCAACCCCAGATGGCGGCGAGTGCGAGATAAGCAGGTAGCCAAGCGCGGGGGTTGTTGGGCATCAGACTTGAAACTTACCAACTCACACTTTCAAAGCGGCCTTTCGAGGCTTGCCATGTCCTCGAGTTCAACTCCCTTAGTTTCGCGAACATGCCTGATGACGAACGGAATCGAGAGGAGGGCAAAGATGGTGAAGATGCTGTAGGCCAAGCCTAAGCTGATATCGGCAAGTGGCGGGAACGCGGTCGACACCAAGAAGTTTGCAATCCACTGCGCTGCAGCGGCTACGGCAAGTGCCGCGGCACGAATGCGATTGGGGAACATCTCACCCAGAAGTACCCAAATGACCGGACCCCAGGTAGCCGCGAAGAAGGCTACGTAGATATTGAACGCCAGCATCGCAACGATGCCCGAGCCTGAATCGAGTACCGGCTGGCCGTCACTGCTAATTGGCGCGGTGCCGAAAACATAGGTGAGCGTGCCGAGCATCGCCACCATGCCGAATGACCCGACTAGGAGTAACGGCTTCCGGCCAACTCGATCTACCAACATGATCGCAACTACGGTGAAAGCTACGTTCACTCCGGTGGTGATTAGTGAAGTCTGGAAAGCTTGGTCTTCGCTAAAGCCAACAGCTTCCCAGATGGTGTTTGAGTAGTAGAACACGGCGTTGATGCCAACGAACTGCTGCAACGAGCTCAAGATTATGCCGATCCAGACCAATGGCAGCAGGCCAAAGCGCTTGCCGCGAAGATCTGACATCCGCGGCTTGTGCTCACCTTGCATCGACACTCGGATGTCTTCTACGCGAGATGAAACGTCATCGGTATAAATCTGTGAAAGTACCGCCGCGGCTTCGTCGTACTTGCCGACCTCCACGAGATACCGGGGTGATTCAGGTAGCCGCCAGGCAAAGAACCCATAGACAAGAGCCGGGATCACCATCGTTAAGAACATCCAGCGCCAAGCCGGGATCCCAAAGAGCCACTCATTTAGCGAGTCGCCGCCAGCAGCTTGCAAAATCAGATAGTTAGTCAGGCCCGTTGCAAAAATGCCGATGACAATCGCAAACTGCTGCAGTGAACCCATCCGCCCACGCAGTTGAGCAGGGGCGATCTCCGCGATATACATCGGGGCCATGACGCTGGCCACACCGATGCCAGCCCCGCCAATTAAGCGCCAAAGGCATAGATCGTAAATCCCAAGCGGGAAAGCCTGGCCAAAGGCCGACAGCATGAACAAGGTCGCGGCCACCAGCATCACCTTGCGGCGGCCAAAGCGCTCGGCCAAATATCCGGCGAACCAGGCGCCAATCGCCGAGCCGATCAAGGCGATCGACACCACGGCCCCGAGGGCAAATGAGGTAAGGCCAAAAGTCGCCTTAATCGCCGACGAAGCCCCATTGATAACGGCCGAGTCGAAGCCGAATAGGAATCCACCGAGGGCGGCGGTTGAGGCTAGGGCGACGACGCGCCCGGTTCGGTAGTTAGTGGCTGCCATGGCCTGATGCTAGGGGGCTATGAGCGCCCAATGGGCACCAACCTGACTAATTCCTTGAACTCCGGCGCGCCTTTGCTGTCTAGTACTGGACAAATATTCCTGTCTATGCCTATACTCATTTCGGGAACGCACCGATCACCTGACGAAAGGAGTCGCCATGAACTTCCCGTTCTTTCACCGTGGCGCCCAGTCCAGGCAACAGCCCGGAACCACCTCTTTGATGTCGCTTTGGCCCACCAGCGCCCATGTCATCGAATCTGATTACGCAAAGGGGCTTTGCCGGTTCACCCTTGATTGCTCCTGCGGGGTGCACTTCGACACTCCATATATTGACGAGGCGTTGGAGTGGCGGGAGTTGCATGAGGGGCTCGCCCCCTTGGCCGACCAGTTGCCGGCCTAGGTCGTGGCGAAGGTCGTAATCACCACCAAAGCTGAAGCAAGTAAAGCTCTAGAGAAAGCCACCAAAGATTGGCGTGCCGCCAAGAAACGTGAGCGCGCTGCCCGTGACCTGCTAGCAGCGGTCGTGGCAGAATCCGTCCACGGTGGGTTTCTCAATGAAAACAAGGTCACCAAGATCACTGCCATCCCGCGGATGACAATCCGTAAGATGCTCGGTAAGAGTTAAGCGCTAAACGCTTACGTCATTAATCTTGGGGGATCTGTGTTCGGAAAGCCAGTGTTCGGTAAGCCAGTGTTCGGTAAGCCAGTGCTCGCCCTCGCCACCTGCCTGCTACTAATGCCAATCGCGACTGCTGCCGCCGCGACCAATAACTCTGACTTGAGCCGGGGCAGCGCGAAAATCCTCAGCGCCTCATGGGGCTTAAACGGTGGTAACTCTTGCCCAAGCGGTGGCAGCGGTTTCGATAATGTGCCGGTCACCTTCAACTGGTTTATTGATCCAGCGTCGGTAGCACCAACCGACTTCCTAATAACCAGAGACGACGGCACCACCGCCAACCCGGGTTGCGCTCTGCTCTTCCCACCGGATGAAAAAAATGAACGGCAAACCGTCGACCTAGTTGGTGACTTCGGCGACCCAGCCGGGGTGCGGCCAATCACCTTGACTATCACAGGTTCGCTAAAGGGTCGGGCAATGACAAGTGCTAACTGGCAGAAAATCCCTGTCGGCCTGACCCATGCGATAGACCAAATCGAGGCGGCTCCTTATATCGCAGACGCTTGGATACTTACCTCGAAAATGTTGCAGGGTGATAAAAACCGTTGCACCGTGGGGAAGAATTTCGTGCGCGTCGCTTGGTCAAACGGCATGACGGCTTATCCAAATGGTGACGAAGTCGGTGCCGCGGTCGTCGATTCTTATCGTGCGGTTTTCACCCTGCCAGATGGCAAGTCCATCATCGTCAAGCCGTTGGCCGTGGGTGATCTCGCTGATCACTCGAAAACGTCGATGGATGACAATATGCACGATCTGTGCCTACCGAGCCTGCCTAAAGGAGCAAAGCTCAGCGAGGTGCGTATTGGTGCCTCAATGTTGCGCGACCCAAATGGTGACCCCAACTCGGCGCAACAGTTCAAGGTTTGAAGATTTTAAATGGGGATAGCCCCCTAGCCAGCAGGTCCACATAGGGTTAGATTTGCGGGATGAGACCCGTCACTCGAATCCTTTCCGCCGTTGCCGTTGCCGTACTGGCCCTAACCGGGGTGGGCGCACCTGCCAACGGGGCACCCGCCCCTGACATAGCAAGTGGTGGCAACGCACCCGGTGGCTGGAGCATCGGCCCGTCCGCCTACCAAGATCTTTTCGGCTCGGCTGGTGTTGGTGAGCCACAAGGAACCCTGGTTGCCGACTCAGGTTTTCGGCCGTACCCGCATGGCTTCCCGATCCCAAACTGGGGTTCGGCTGACAGTTTCGCGCAAAATCAAGTCGTTTACGGGCTCCCCGAGCGTCTAACACTGGAGAATTACCAAAAAGGCAATTATGAAGGCCCGGCACCGCTTAACTCCCTGTCACTGCGCCGCACCCTAGGCGACGGAGTTTGTCAAGATGCGAAGAAAATTGATCCGAAGACCGGTGAGTGCAAACTGATACTCGGCGCCGAGCTCCTCGCCCAGATGATCGAGAGTGCTGGCGCTGGCGGGCACTGCTTCGGCATCGCGGCAGCGGCCGCGGCTCTTTATAACGGCCAACTGCCGGCGAACCAAGTCGGAGCATCCGGTTTGGGTATCAACGCAAACAACCAGATGGGTAACCCCGCTGTCCAAACGATTACTCGGCTTTTCGGCACCCAATATCTCAACAACAATTTCTTGACAGATATATACGCCGGGCAATCCCCCACAGAAGTAGTGCAAACTCTCATCAAGACCCTGCCCAGTGGTCAGGTACCTTTCTTACTGAGCATCGTTAGCGAAATAGGAGGGCATGGCATCACGCCTTACGCCGTACTTGACCGCGGCAACGGCCTTTTCGATATCGCCGTCTATGACAACAACTTTCCGTTACGCGCCCTGGCCCTGACGGTCGATACAAATACCGATTCATTCGTCTACACCTCCGCCACCAATCCAAATAGCCCGACCTACACCTGGAGTACCGCGACGAACGCAGCCATCTCACTTACTTCAATTGACGAGATCTTGGCCGTTCAACCATGCCCGGTATGCCGCGGGAAGGACACTGGCACTTTGCTGGCTTTTAGTTCATGGGATATAAAAAATAACGGCCTACTTGGCATCACGTTACTTGATGCGCAAGGAAATGGCCTAGCTTCTGATCTTTATCGGCTAATGTCACCCCTGAACCCAGCAAACCAAGAGCAGGTAAGCGCACCGCTGATAGTGATCGATCCGGGGGTGGAGTTTACGGTCGAAGTTGCTGCCGGAGCCCTTGTCACTCCGCAATCCCTCGAGGTGTACGCAATGAGCAATGGTGC
>JBAXHK010000097.1:0-5869 GCA_037138935.1 Actinomycetes bacterium | reverse complement strand
GTATTCACCTACCTATTTACTTTCGGTACTCCAGCCATCGCGCTGCTGCTCTTGAATATCAACGGTAAGTCGGCGCCCGCCTACAACGTATTAGCGATTGTCGGCCTAATCGTCGTGATTGTGTCCCTCATCGGGGTCATTATTATTTTGCGAAGTGAAGATGGGGCCCGGAGAATCGGTGCCTTCGCCAGCAAACCCATTGGCGCGATTTTCACCAAACTGAAGAAACCGGCCCCTGATATCACCAAGTCATTGGTTACTTTCCACACCCAAGCTTCTGAAATGATTGCCACTCGTTGGCCACAGTTGACCGCCGCAAACTTTGGTGCGCAATTGGCCCCGATTGGCGTGCTGATTGTCGCACTGGCCGGACTTGGGGCATTCCCCGGCGACCTGACATTTCTTGAGGTTTTCGCAACATTCTCGATCGCACTATTGCTAACCGCGGTACCACTTACCCCCGGCGGCCTAGGCACGGTTGACGCAGCGCTTGTCGCTCTGCTCATCGGTTTCGGGCTCGATAGTTCAACCGCGATCGCAGCCGACTTAATTTGGCGCTTAGCTTGGTTTCTGCCCCAGTTACTGGTCGGCCTTGGCGCACTTGGGCTGTACTGGTGGGATCGCAGGCGCCAACAACTCGGTCACCGTCTTGTTGACGAAAGCCTTACCTAGCAGGCTGCTTACTGCTGCGGGCGGTTCCACTCTTGGCGGCTTTGCGATGCCCGCCTGGGCGCCCCGGGCGATCACTTGAGTGCTGACGCGGACCGCGTGGGCCGCGGGGACCGCCCCGGCCTTGACCTTGACGGAAGGCCGGCTTTGCCGGCTTCTCCTTTGGCGGGAACCACGCAATACCCGAGGGCTCTTGTGCACCGGTTATGGAGATCAACTGTGCATCACCTGGGCGAACGCGAGCAACCGCTGGCTTCACACCGGCTTTAGATGTCAATGCACTGATATGCCGTTGCTGACGTGGTGAGCCGAGGGTGACAACAGTGCCCGATTCACCAGCTCGTGCGGTGCGGCCGGCACGATGCAAATAATCCTTTGGATCATTGGGTGCATCGACGTGGACAACCAAACTGATGCCATCTACGTGAATACCCCGGGCCGCAACATCGGTTGCCACCAGTGCCGGAGTTATACCGGCCCGGAAGTCGGCCAGGGTGCGAGTGCGCACCGCTTGGGATTTACCACCATGTAGTGCCCCAGCTGCAACACCTTGTGCAGTCATGTACTCAGCCAGGCGATCAACACCAGCTTGGGTGCGGACGAAGAAAATAGTGCGGCCATCACGTGCGCCGATTTGCGTAACAACTTCATTCTTGTCGGCCGGATGCACGAGTAACACATGGTGATCCATGGTGTCGACCGAAGCCTGGACCGGTGAAAGTGAATGACGAACAGGATCCTTCATGTATCGCTTGATCAGCGCATCCACGTCGCCATCTAACGTCGCGCTAAAAAGCAATCGCTGACTACCGCGGCTGGTGAGATCAAGAATTTCGCGGACGATTGGCATGAACCCCATATCGGCCATTTGGTCTGCTTCGTCCAGCACCGTGAAAGTGACGTGAGAAAGGTCAACCGAGCCGCGATTAACGAGGTCTACAAGGCGCCCTGGAGTTGCCACCAGGTAATGCACCCCACGATCAAGTGCTTGGATCTGCTTGATGTATGGCATTCCGCCGGCAATCAGCCGCCCCCGCACCCCGCACGCATCCGAAAGCGGCTGCAACGCATCGCTGACCTGCATTGCCAGTTCACGAGTCGGGACCAAAATAAGCCCAAACGGCATCCGCGGCTCCGCGCGGCGCCCCCCAAGTTTGGTCAGCATCGCCAGGCCGAATGCGAGGGTTTTTCCCGATCCGGTTTGGGCGCGCGCCAACACGTCGCGACCCGCCACTGCATCAGGGATGGTCGCAGCTTGAATCGGGAAAGGCTCCTTGATACCAGCACGCTTAAGGACGTCAACCAACACCGAGGCGACGCCCAGGTCGGAAAATTGCACAGCCCTCTTCGAATTTTGCACAGCACTCATCAAAAAAATCCTATCGAGACGACAAGCGCGTCTCGATTGTGGTCCGGATTCGACCTCGATGGTGCCAAGACTCGCATGTAGATGTATTGCGGACTCATGAATGTACGCCATCAAGCCGAAAACGCGAAATCCGCTGATTTAGGTGGCGTGATTCTCCCTCGTGCCGCCATCAGCGAGCGGTACCAATGCGGGATCAACAACACAGGGCTTGCGGTACCAAAATGGTGAACCGGACAGCCTCGAGGCCACCATGAACATGAGACCCACCACGAAAATACCAATCCCGATAACAAGCGGTGGCCCCACACCCAGCCACGCCTCACCGGTTTCGGAGTTTGCCGGGTTCGCCATGCTGATGCCAGATAACACGAGCAGGACCGCCAACATGATTGACCCAATTACCGGCCCCACACCTATCAGGAAGAATGCGCGCACATTGTGTAGCACTAGATGGCGGTAATACACCGCGCAGGCCAGCCCCGTAAGTGAGTAGTAGAACGCAATAAGCATTGAAAGCGCGGTTACTGAGTCAAGTAACGCATTGGTGCTAATCAAATTGACCCCGACGTACCAGATGATGGCAATCACGGCGACCCACCAGGTTGAAACACTCGGAGTTTGATGCGCTGCTGAGATCTTGCCGAAGTAACTTGGGATCGCCTGATTGCGCGCCATTGACAATGCGGTGCGTGATGCCGGGATTATCGTCGTCTGAGTTGATGCCAATGCCGATGTAGCCACCGCGGCCAACACAATCCACTTCCAGCCGCCGAGGGCGTCACCGGCCACAGTTGCGAAAATCATTTCCTGTTGATCTGCTTGGGCAGCTAAAACAAGCGGCCCAAGAAATGCGAGCACCGCTATTGCGGTGCCCACGTAGGTGATTAGCAAAATAACAGTTGACGCAAGCCCAGCCAGGCCCGGAATGCGCGAGGAATCCTTAGTTTCTTCACTTAGGTTGAATGCTGACTCCCAGCCCCAGTATGCAAAAACCCCGAGAAGTAATCCGCCGGTCAATGCGCCTGGGGTCTGGCTGAACGGGTTTAACCAGGACCACTCCGGGGTCGGAGCACCTGGAGTACCCGACCCCGTGAAGGCTCGGGCCAGAGCCACCGCCACCAGAATCAGTAAGCCGGCGATCTGTGCAAGCACTAGTACGTTCTGGACTTTCGATGTCGCCTGGGTGCCAATCACACAGATCCAGGTCATGAAGATGATGACCAGCACCGCGATGGCCATCACTAGATAACGATTTTCGGCCATTTCGTTTTGGCCCAACATCAGCAAGGTGAAACGAACTGCGACATCGGCCAATGATCCGACAACGAGCACCCCGGTCATCGCGATAGCCCAGCCTCCAAGCCATCCAAGCCACGGACCCATAGCCCGCCCAACCCAGGAGAAGGTGGTTCCGCAATCTTGATCCACCTTGTTTAGATAGTTAAAAGCCGACGCGATCAAGAGCATCGGCACGAATGAGGCGATTAACACTCCCGGGGCATTAACGCCGACCAGCACCACAATTGGCCCGAGCACGGCGGCTAACGAGTAGGCCGGCGAGGTTGAATTTAGGCCGATGGCCAGGGCATCGACGAAAGTCAGCGAATTCGCCTTGAGCCCGGGCTCATTCGGTGTTAACACAGGGTCACTTGCGGTCGCAGATTCCACGATGGAACGCTATCCCTATGGCGGGCAATATTTGGCTGATTCGACATGGTGAAACCAGTTGGAGTCGCGACCTGCTACATACCGGGCGAACTGACATCCCGTTAACCGACGTTGGTGAGCGGCAGGCGCAAATTACCGGACAGGGGCTCACAGGTATCACCCCCAACTTGGTGCTATGCAGCCCTTTAACCCGGAGTCGGCGTACCGCTGAACTTGCCGGCCTGCAACCAGATAGCTACACCGACGATCTTCTGGAATGGGATTACGGTGCGTGGGAGGGTCGAACCACTAAAGAAATCCGCGCAGAACTCGATGATCCAAATTGGGTGGTTTGGCAGGATTTGATACCACCGGGCAATACACCAGGTGAGCAACTGAACGACGTTGCCATCAGGGTGACGCGCGTTATAGATAGGTGCCTACCCGAGGTTTTGGCGGGTCACGATTGCGTGCTGGTAGCACACGGCCATGTCCTTAGAATCCTCACCGCTACTTGGCTGGGCTTACCACCAATCGATGGGCGACTATTTGCGCTCGACCCAGCCCGACTGTCTGCACTCGGGTTCGAACATGAGCAACAGGTGATCAAACAGTGGAACACCTGACGCACCGGCAAATTCAGCAAAGTGATGCCAAAGAAGTACACTTTCCCTATGGATCCGGTAATGCGGAGGCAATTGCGCTTCTCGCTATTCCTACAGGGCTTCGCCGCGATAATGATCGCCTTAGCACTAGGTGTGCGACTTGCGAACCAAATGTTTGATATTTGGAGCATCGTGTTCACCGTCGTACTCGTCTTGGTAGTCGCCGCTTTTCTCTTCACCCAAAGCAAGTTACGAAGCCCATAGCATGGTGAACAATCGCGCATTAAAGTTGATCTCAGGGCCGTGGGACGAGGCCTCGGTCCGGCAATTTATAAGTTCTACCATCATCCCGATTCGGCTGGCGACTAACGGCAAGACCAACCCGCTAGTTCAATCTCTGTGGTTCTTATTCGCCGATGACGCCATTTGGTGCTGCACCCAAAATGATGCCGTCGTGGCTAAACGCCTGCGCAATGACCCGAATTGCGCATTTGAAATCTCCGCCGACCAACCGCCTTACCGGGGTATTCGGGGCAGCGGCCGCGCTGAACTCATCGCGCCCGCTGCAGGTGAGCTGCTTCCGAAGTTACTCGATCGCTATTCAATCGCCCGTAATTCACAGTTGGCCACCTGGCTGCTCGCACGCGTCGACCAGGAGGTTGCAGTTCGGATTGACAACCTGTCGATTACCTCCTGGGATTATTCAAGCCGCATGTGAGCCGCGGCTGGCGGGGCTAAGCCCCAGCGCTCAGCCCGCCGTCCAGTACGAGTACCTGCCCGGTCATAAATGAGGATGCATCACTCGCCAAGAAGAGTGCGCCCTGCGCGATCTCATCGGACCTGCCCCAGCGCCCCATCGGCACCTGGCTGAGCAACCCTTGCTCGACGGTGACTTCTGCTCTCAAGAAATCGGTGAGATCAGTTTCAATCCACCCTGGTACTAGCGCGTTGACTCGCACCCCCTGGGTCGCGACTTCGATTGCCAGGCTCTGCGTGAGTGAGATCAATGCGGCTTTAGCTGCGCCGTAATGCGACATCAAAGGTGCGCCACGCAGCCCAGCAACTGAGGAAACATTAATGATTGAGGCATTGCCGCTTTGAAGCAAGGCAGGGAGCGCAGCTTGAATCAAAAGCACAATGGAATCAAGATTTAGCGCCATGGTTTTTTGCCAACCACTGAATTTCATCGACTGCAGAGCAACTGAAAAACTATTGCCACCGGCGTTATTAACCAAGATGTCGAGACCGCCAAGGCCACTTTCCGCCTGCTCAATTATTTTCGTGGCAGCACCCTCTGCTGTTACGTCGGTGGTGATGACTTTGCACTTTCTGCCGAGCGCCAAGATCTCAACTTGCAGGGCCAACAGTGCTTCCGTATTGCGAGCCACAATGGCTACATCGGCTCCGGCGCTCGCGAAATGCAAGGCAATATCGCGACCGATACCACGGGAGGCACCTGTCACGATGGCGCGCTTATCGCGCAGGCTTTCGGCTGCTGAATTCATGCGGACCCTCCTGATAGGTACTTGAGCAGTCGTGACTCTACCTCGCTGAGCTGTTCACGTGGCAGTCACAGCGC
>JBAXHK010000096.1:0-5873 GCA_037138935.1 Actinomycetes bacterium | reverse complement strand
ATTACATGGGCGGCGCCTGGGCCCAGACCAAATCCGGCCGCACCATCGCCATCCGCAACCCCGCCACGTCAGCGCGGGTCGGCCACGGCCCCTCCATCTCCGCCGCCGAAACCCGCCGTGCCATCGAAGCCGCCGCCGCCGCCCAGCCGGCCTGGCGCGCCATGCTGGCCAAGGAGGGCCGACGACTTGACGTCTACCACACTTGTAAACATCGTGATGCCTTCAGCCACCGCCACCACATCGCCGATTCGATCTGCAATATCTGGGTCAGTTGGTCCGTACCACCCGGATTCGATTATCTGCTCTTTGGTGAATATTTGCGCTTTTGCTCCCAAGTACTGCGACCACCGGGTGGCCACCGCTTGAGCACAACCCGGGTTCACATACAGGTGCCGGGCCCGTGGCTCCCCTGCGACTAAGACCACATCCGCGCTTAAGTCCTGGTGCCGTTCTATCGAGACATGACCGGCGGATTCGCAATTGACCATGCCGTGGTCGGCCGTGACGATCATTGCCGAATCGGGTGGTAATTGCTGAAGCAAGTTGTCAACCAGGGCATTAACCCGGCCCAGCCCCGCCAGCCAAGGTGCACTGCCAACCCCACTTTTGTGACCGATCCGGTCAAGTTCAAACCAATAGACATAGGTAAATGATTTCGCCGCCCCGCGGACCGCGGCTTGCACCGCAGCTACGCGCTGCGCCGTGTCTTCGGCAACTTGATAAATTCCACCTCGCAGGGCAGCCGCCGTCAGTCCGGAAAATTCGTATTTGGCAGGTGCCACCGAAGTCATCCGTACCCCGTGGCGCGCCACCCGCTCAAACACGGTGGTCTCCGGCTGCACCATTACAGGCAGTGGATCCTTCTTCCAACGCAGTGGAGCCAACACCTGCCGAGTTTCGGGCAAAAAGAAGGTGGCGCCGACCAGCCCGTGGGCTCCGGGTAACTGCCCGGTGCCGAGGGAGCCAAGCGCCGTTGGGGTTGTTGTGGGGAACACTGAATGCAGCGGGCTACCCGCCAGCGCAATTAGTGCGGGCGCGTGGGCGCCGAATTCCTGAAGTGATCGCCAGCCCAAGCCGTCTATTAGACAAATCACCACATGTTGCAAATCACCAAGATTAAGAGCATCCGTATAGCCAGGGACACCAACGCTGGCAGCGGCGGACGAGCCGACCTCGGCCAAACTCGTCGGTGCCAACCCCGACTTGATGGTCGGCAAGTACTAACGCAACCGAGCCGCGGTCGCCTGGGACAGGGCCGCAGCGAACGCTAATGCTTGGGCTACGACATCGGCGCCGTCGGCAACTTCGGATACTCGCACTGAAAGGTCATCATTACTCGATGTTCCGGTGTACCCGTGCTCGGCATCGCACTGCGGATCACCACAACTAGCTGGCTCTAAATCGATTCGGCTGACGGCGCCCCAACCGATGGTTAAAACCACCTCCGAAGTCGCTCCACCGGGTTGATACTTGGCCGGCTCACTCACCACTCGGGTTACAACTACCGAATCCACCCGCTCAAGACGCACCGCTTCGGTTGAAGCGGTAGCGAATGGCATGGGGTTGATCTCGTCGATGCCATGCTCGTCCGTGTGGCCAACTATCAATCGTGTTGGCGTTAAAGCCAGCACCGTAACGTGGCGCTGCAACTCGTCATGGTCAAAAGTGGCTTCGTGATGCACCAGATAAGACTTAAGTGGCTCCCCCGCCAATGCCGTATCCAGCGCATCTGCGACCAAATCTGGGTAGTAGCCACTGCGCTGTATATCGGTTCGAAGTTGCTGGTCAAGGCTCATCACTTGGTTATTCTGCCATATGTGCGCTGCTGATGGCCCGGGCCGCACAAGGAGCTGCTATCAGCAGCAATAACCGGTCGACTTGACGCCAAGATACGGTAATTTGACACCAAGATACGGTTATCGGATGAGCCACCCTCCAATCGTCATATCCCCAGAAGTCGCCCAAGCCCTTGCCGATAACCGCGGCGTCGTGGCCCTTGAATCCACCATCATCAGCCACGGCTTACCGCGCCCAGAGAACCTCCGGGTCGCGCTCGAAGTCGAGGCCACGGTCCGAACTCAAGGATCCGTCCCGGCCACTATTGCAATTCTCGATGGCACCGTCCACGTCGGGCTCGATGGCGGGCACTTAGACCAGGTGGCTAATCGCGACGACGTTAGCAAAGTCTCGGTGCGCGATATCGCGACAATCATCGCCCGGGGCGGCAGTGGCGCCACCACCGTTGCGGCTACCAGCCATCTAGCCCAGCTGGTCGGGATCGAGGTATTCGCCACCGGCGGCTTGGGTGGCGTACATCGCGATGCCCGCCAAAGTTGGGATGAATCTGCAGATCTGACGACCTTGGGTCAGACCCCCATCACCGTGGTTTGTGCTGGGGTGAAATCAATTCTCGACGTTGGAGCCACCCTCGAGCGGCTGGAAACCCTAAATGTTGGTGTCCTGGGCTACGACACCATGGCCTTCCCGGGCTTTTATCTCAGCGATAGCGGATTTCCGGTTACCTGGTCAGTTGCCAGCCCCGAAGAAGTTGCCGCCATCATGTCTGCCCGCCGCGCGATGAGAGTTTCCACCGGGCTGATCGTGGCCTATCCCATCCCCGAAGATCAGCAGCTCGACCCGGATTTACACGATCGAGTACTGCAAGATGGAATGCGCCTTGCGACTAAGCGCGGCGTCCAAGGCAAAGATGTAACGCCGTTCTTACTTGATCACTTCCATCGATCAACACACGGCGCCAGCTTGGTCGTCAACACCAGCATAATTTTACGCAATGCCGATTTGGCGGCCAGGATCGCGGTTGCCTACGTCAGCGCACCTGATCGATGAACGCACCATTTGTGCTGATCGGTGACCTCTTGATTGATATCACCGCGGTCACAAGTGGTCCCATCAACTATGCCAGTGACACCCGGGCGCAGATCAGTGTGCGTCCGGGTGGCGCAGGCGCCAACACCGCATCCTGGCTGGCGCACCTCGGTGAGAGTGTGCACCTAATCGGTGCACTCGGCACGGATGTCTTCGCAACTATGTTCCGGCATTCATTCGCGAACACGGGTGTCCATCTGCACGCCACCGAGGTCACGGGCGCCCCGACCGGCACTTGCATAATCATTGTTGACTCCACCGGTGAGCGCACGATGTTGCCAGATCCTGGCGCCAACTCATTTTTAGCGCCCTCTCAAATATCCGACTCGCTATTTTGCGCCGGGGCACATCTGCATCTGTCCGGTTATACGTTGCTCAATCCAGCCACCCGAGCGGTTGGGCAAATTGCCTTAGCTCGTGCCCGCGCTGACCACCTGACCTGCAGTTTGGATGCCGCATCCGCCGCGCCAATCTCGGCGAATCCGGGAGCTATTCGAGAAGTTCTGGGCCAGATCGATGTGCTTTTGGCTAATGCTGACGAAGCCGCAGCCCTCACCGGCTTTACCGACCCCGCACAGGCCCTAGCCGCACTTGCCGAAGTCGTTGACACGGTGGTAATCAAGTGCGGGCCACAGGGCGCCTTGGCCGCCCAGGGGAATCAACACGCCCAGGTGCCAGCGATACCGGCCAAGGTGGTCGACACCACCGGGGCCGGGGATGCCTTTGCCGCTGGCTTCTTGGTCAGCTGGCGGGCGGGGCAGCCCCTCATCGAGGCCGTTATGGCGGGAGTGCGAGAAGCCACACAGGCAATCGGCCGTGTCGGAGCCGGCCCGAAGGCCCTGTGACCGGCGAGAATCGGGTCACTTCCCAATTTTTCCAGGTCGGTGCACTCTGCGCCTGGGCTGGAGTTCGGGGTTTGGCAAGAAAGGCTGAGGATGGCTAGGCGCTCGACGAAGGCGGTTGCACCCGGTGATGGACGCATCGTCGATATTGACGTGTCCGATGAAATGCGGGCATCTTTTTTGGAGTACGCCTATTCGGTCATTTACGCGCGAGCCTTACCCGATGCCCGAGACGGCCTCAAGCCGGTACAAAGGCGAATTCTATTTCAGATGGCGCAGATGGGCCTTCGACCTGAACGCGGGCATGTGAAGAGTGCGCGTGTCGTCGGTGAAGTCATGGGCCGACTTCACCCGCACGGTGATTCGGCGATTTATGACGCACTAGTTCGCATGGCGCAGCCATTTACGCTGCGCCTGCCCATGGTCGACGGCCACGGCAACTTTGGCTCACCCGATGATGGACCAGCCGCTATGCGATATACCGAAGCCCGGCTGGCCGCAGCGGCTCTTGATATGACCTTGAGTCTGGACGAGGACGTTGTTGATTTTGTTCCGAATTACGACGGCCGTGAAACCGAACCGACGGTGCTGCCTGCGGCTATTCCGAATCTGCTCGTAAATGGGGCTTCCGGTATCGCCGTTGGGATGGCCACCACCTTGGTGCCCCACAACCTCGGTGAAGTTATCGGTGCTACCCGATACCTCATCAAGAATCCGAAAGCGGATCTTGGTGAGATCATGAAGTTCATCCCCGGGCCCGATCTACCCGGTGGCGGAGTAATCATCGGCCTCGCTGGCGTCCGCGAGGCCTATGAATCCGGGCGGGGCACCTTTCGGGTTCGAGCCCGCACCCGTATCGACCAAGTCTCACCGAGGCGCCGCGGCATCATCGTCACCGAATTGCCGATGAATGTCGGTCCAGAAAGAGTTATCGAACGTATTAAGGATCTTGTTCAAAGTAAGAAACTACTGGGCATCGCCGATGTGACTGACCTAACCGACGGTGATTCCGGACTCAATTTGGTTATCGATATCAAGAACGGTTTTCACGCTGAGGCCGTACTTGAGAACCTCTTCAAGCTCACCCCGATGGAAGAATCGATCAATATAAATGCGGTCGCACTTGTCGAGGGTCAACCGCAGATGTTGGGGCTACTTACTTTATTGCACGTCTTCATCGATCACCGGCTCGAAGTTGTGCGTCGCCGCAGTCTGTTCCGTCGCACAAAAGCTCAAGATCGACTGCATTTGGTTGACGGTTTGCTCACGGCCATCCTCGATATCGACGAGGTAATTCAACTTATTCGAGAGTCTGATGATGCCGCAGCTGCAAAGGCACGTTTGATCGAAGTGTTCGATCTGAGCGATGTTCAGGCTTCTTATATACTCGAAATGCCCCTGCGAAGACTTACCAAGTTCTCGCGAATTGAACTGGAAAAAGAGTCCGATGTCCTCAAGCGTGAGATTGAAGAACTCACCAAAATCCTTGATAACGACAGCGAGCTGCGCGCATTAGTCTCCGATGAACTAGCTGCGATTGCGCAGGCTCATGCAACTCCACGGCGCACTTTGCTGATGGAAGCTGGTGCCGCCCCGATTTCTGCCGCGGTGCCACTAGAGGTTGACGATGAACCATGCGTGGTGTTGATGTCGAGCACCGGGCTTTTGGCCCGCACCGCTGACCAGCGATTCGAACAGGTTGGTGATATCGCGCGTGCTAATCATGATGTGATCATCAGCGCGGTCCCCGCAACCAATCGAGGGTCCATTGGGTTAGTTACCAGTACCGGCACACTCATTCGACTTTCGGTGGTTGACCTGCCCGCCCTGCCATCGGTGATTGGCATTCCCGCCTTGTCCGCCGGAGCGCCAATCGGCGCTTTCGTTGACCTGCCACTTGGTGAGTCGGCCCTATGTTTAACCACCCTTGATGAGACCGGTGGCATTGCCTTAGCCACCGCAAATGGGGTCGTCAAAAGAGTCCTCCCGGATGGGCTCACCAATAAGGACTCATGGGAGATCATTCGACTTGATGAAGGTGATCAGGTGGTGGGCGCCATCGGCCTCGACGAGGCGGCGGCCGAGACTTCCGAATTAGTTTTCGTCACCTCAGATGGCCAATTACTGCGGTTTGCGGCAAGTGCG
>JBAXHK010000095.1:0-5925 GCA_037138935.1 Actinomycetes bacterium | reverse complement strand
TCGCCTCCGCGGTACGAGTGTTACCACCGACCCGGTGGTCTCACCGACGATGATGCAGGCCTTGCGTGCCGGAGATGCATTTGCGCTGGGTGCAACTTTGCAAAATGACCTACAAGCTGCTGCAATTTCACTGCGGCCGGTGCTTTCCCAGGTACTCGAAGTTGGTGAGGGCTATGGAGCATTAGGCGCGATTGTCTCTGGAAGTGGCCCAACCTGTGCGTTTTTGGCAGCCGATGAAGAACAGGCTTTGGACATAGCGGTTGGGCTGACATCGGCAGGGGTATGTCGAACGGTTAGACGGGCCACCGGCGCGGTGCCCGGTGCGCGCATCGTGGCTTGAACAACAACTCACCACTCAACGAGGCGATTGGGCGCTACGCGTCGAATTCATAGGAAAGCGAGCGCAGCAGATTGGCAAGTTGTTGCTGCTCGTTAGCACTTAAGCCAACTAGTAGATCGCGCTCGCGGTCCAAGAGATCGGTGAGTGCGCCGTCAACAGCTTTTTGTCCGGTTGTGGTGAGTACAACGCGTACGCCGCGGCGATCATTGGGCTCACGTTCACGCCTCACCAACCCGCGGGCTTCCAGGCGATCAACTCGATTAGTTACGGTGCCGCTGGTGACCATGGCCTCTGCTCCGAGTTGGCCGGGGGAGAGTGCATACGGGGCACCGGCGCGCCGAAGTGCGGCGAGCACATCGAACTCCCAAGGTTCGAGTTGATGTTCATTGAACGCTGCGCGTCGAGCCAAATCCAAGTGTCGAGCTAACCGAGAGACCCTAGACAAAACTTCAAGGGGAGAAATATCTAGATCGGGTCGCTCGCGGTGCCAAGCGCTGGCCAGGCGGTCGACTTCGTCATGCCGGGCGCCGCTCATGGCCTGAGCCTACGTCAAGAATCTTGACGTCGAGATTCTTAGCGGTCGCGTTTGGTGATCAGCCGTGGCTTGGCGTCGAGGTTTTCGAGGCCACTCCAGGCCAAATTCACCAGGTGAGCGACGACTTCGTCTTTCTTGGGCTTGCGCACATCGAGCCACCACTGGCCTGTCAGGGCCACCATGCCAACCAGCATTTGCGAGTACATGGGGGCCAATTTGGTATTGATTCGGTGCGCGGCGAACTCGGCGGCCAGCAGGTGCTCAACCTGCGCTGCAACATCGATGATCAAACTGGCGAATGACCCGGTCTGTTGGGAGACGGGCGAATCACGGACCAAGATCCGAAATCCATCCGGGTATTCATCAATGTAATCGAAAAGCGCCAAGGCGGCTTGCTCCACGAGCACCCGGGCATTGCCACTGGTCAAAGTGTCGCTGATGGTTGCGAGCAGGTGATTCATCTCGCGATCAACAACTACGGCGTACAGACCCTCTTTGCCGCCGAAGTGTTCGTAGACAACGGGCTTTGAGACGTCGGCCTTGGCGGCGATTTCTTCAACGGTGACAGCATCGAAGCCCTTTTCGGCGAACAGCTTGCGCCCGACATCAAGTAACTGCTCTCGGCGTTCTTGGCCGCTCATTCGCACTCTCTCGCGAGTGCGCGGGGGCCGCCGAACCTCACGGCGTTTTGCTAAGGGCAGTTCGGTGACGTTATCAACTTCGTTGATCATTGGCACCATTCATTAATCCGTAGCGCTTGGCTCGACGTATCCACGAACCCTGCGGCGCATTGCTGGGTCTTTGAGTTTGTTGGCGATGCGCTGGGGCTTGGGCCAGCGCACATCGGTGACCATCTTCATTGACTCCATGATGCGGATAGCCCGCGCGCTCATATCGAGTTGGCCTTTGAGCACCCCGTGACGAGCCAAGGTGGGGTCCGCGTGGTGCAGGCTGTGCCAGGACTCGCCAAATGACGGGATCGCGAGCCAGGGCACGTTAGAGGAAAGGTCACGGTTATTGAAGGGCCGCGAGCCAAACACATGACAAATTGAGTTGATTGACCAAGTCACGTGATGCACCAGGGCGATTCGAATTAGTCCGCCCCAGAACAGGCCGGCGAGTGCGCCCATCCACGACCAAGTGATTAAGCCACCCAGGAGTGCAGGCAGCAAGATCGATGCGGTGAGAATTGCTGGGAAGAACTGGGATATTCGACTTAGATCTTTGTCGGCGGCAATATCTGGTGCGTATTGCTCGATTGGGGTTTGGGCTTCGTCAAACAGCCAGCCCACGTGTGCGTAATAAAGGCCCTTAGCGACGGCGCGCTTTGAGGTGCCGTAACGCCAAGGTGAATGTGGGTCACCAACCTCATCGGAGAATTGATGGTGCTTGCGGTGATCGGCAACCCACTGGTCAAGGGAGCCTTGGATCGCCATCGAACCGGCGATTGCCAACACGATTTTCACCGCGCGTGGGGCCTTAAAAGCACCGTGCGTGAAGTAACGGTGGTAGCCCAAAGTGATGCCACCGGCAGTTATGGCCCAGAACAAAATTATTAAGCCGGCATCAACCCAAGTGAAGAAGCCCGCCCAGAGAATTGCGAGGGGGATTGCAGCGATAACCGCGAGCAACGGCAATATGACGAACACCGCGATGGTGATTTTCATGCTGCTATTGAGCAGGCCCTCCTCATTTTGGCCTCGAATCCCGCTGTTCGTAAAAGCTGATTTGGCTGCGGTCAGTTCGAGTTCGGACGTGCTCTGCATCTGTCTCCCTAATGTGGCTCACCGGCACCTACGATACCGTAACCTACGCTACCGTAACCTATCTAGGTACGTCAAGGTAATACGGAGCATTTAAGGTAATCAACCCCAAGTGTTTTTGGGTACGTCATCAATCCCGGGTCGTCTAGCGGCAGGACAGCGGACTTTGAATCCGTCAACGGTGGTTCGATCCCACCCCCGGGAGCTTTCCAGCCGCCGGGGCCCCCGTATTTGGCCCACCCCCGGGAGCTCTCTCACCTCCGGGGCCCCCGTATTTGGCCCACCCCCGGGAGCTTGGTAAAGGTGGTACTGTCCTGAAGTGGGCAACAAAAACGCGTGGCGCGGCGCGGTCGGCTGTTTACTGGCTGCCGTAATTTGCTTCCCGGCGGCTAGTAGCCCAGCATTTGCTTGGACACCCGACACTCAGACGCCAGCAACCTTGGCCGCGAATGGCGCCTACGCAATTGGGTCACCGAAATTTCGCACCATCTGGGTTGACCCCAAGGCCGGCAAGGACTCACGTAGCGGTGCCACCCGCCAACAGGCTCTTCGCACCCTCGACGCAGCATGGCGCAAGATCCCGCAAGGAAAAAAGATCACTGGCAAGGGTTTTCGAATACTAATCACTCCGGGCACCCTTCGACCAAGTGAAGTCCCTAATTACTTCGAGTCGCGATACGGCAGTGCACAAGCACCGATCCTGATTCAGCCGGCGGATGCGGTCGGCACTGTGACGCTGCCGGCCGTAAACATCTTTGATACGCGCTACCTGTATCTGGTCGGGCTGAAGTTCTCATCGGTGCTCGGTGATGCTGTTCACTGCGAGAAGTGCGATCACTTTTTGCTACGTGACAGTGTTGTCAGGGGCGCACCACGGGCAAGCGACAAGGTCGGCGACCTATTGAAGATCAACCAGTCCCAATATGTGTATTTGGAGAACAACAATATTTCTGGCGCATCGGATAATTCGGTTGACTTTGTCGCGGTTCAGTACGCGGAAATTGTCGGAAATAAGATCCATGACAGTAACGACTGGTGCGCCTATGTTAAAGGCGGTTCCTCGCACATTCGGGTGAGCGGCAATGAGTTCTATGACTGTGGCACCGGTGGTTTTACGGCAGGTCAGGGCACCGGATTTCAGTTCATGACAGCGCCGTGGACTAAATACGAGGCTGCTGAAATTGAGGTGACCACCAACGTGGTCCACAACGTCGAGGGCGCCGGGTTTGGAGTCAACGGCGGCTATAACGTGCTGATTGCAAACAACATCCTCTACCGGGTAGGTGAGCGAGATCACCTACTTGAATTTGTAGCCGGTCACCGGTCATGTGATGGTCAAGCGGGGGATCCAGGGCGAGCGAAATGCAGTGAATTCTTGGCCCAAGGTGGGTGGGGCACGACCCGGGTAGATGATGGAGAAAACTATGTGCGAATACCTAATTTGCATGTCTACGTTTACAACAACGTCATCGTCAACCCGCCCGGTACCCAAAGCTCAGGCGCGCAAATCACGGTATGGGCTCCCTATAGCGGGCCATGGCAAAACGGGTCCAATGTCACGGTGCCAACCTTGTTCGATGCCGACCTGCAAATTCGCGGTAACCTGATTTGGGATGGGGATGCCGAACACGGCACCGGGCTCGGGGGCGAAGACTCTGGCTGCCGGGCGGATAACTTGACCTGTAACACCGACCAGTATCTGGCTGACAATTCAATTAATCGGTTTTATCCGAAACTCGTCGCGCCAGAAGCCGGCAACTACGCCTTGACCCCAGCAACCGCAGCCGCCCTGGCGGCTCAAAGGGTGGCTATACCGGCTTTCAGCTGAGGACCCCCGGGCCCATTTCATCTGAATGCGCGCGTTTTTGTCGTTAAACACCCCGATTTGGCGGTTTTGACGACAAAAACGCGCGCATTCAGCAAAATCCCGGGCACCGGGGCCACGGCCGAGTCCAGCAGATTTGACCGGCCGCCGGGTAGATAGAGTTAAGCCACCTTCCCCGGTAATTCGCAGGCGCAGTGCAGTGCTTGACCCCAAGCACAACCCCCACGCGCGCCCGCATGTGAGCGAAGGTGGTTACTTGCAGATGAACCGCCCCTCAGCAGTTGTTATCTTGGCCGCGGGTGAGGGCACCAGGATGCGTTCTTCGACCCCGAAAGTGCTGCATAACATCGCGGGCCGCTCGCTGCTCGGCCACGTAATCGAGGCCGCGGCCACTTTGGAGCCAGAGCACTTGGTCGTGGTTGTTGGCCACGGGCGCGAGCAAGTCATTGAGCACATTGCTGAGATCGCGCCCTGGGCTTTAATCGTGGTGCAGGCGGAGCAGCTTGGCACCGGGCATGCCGTGCGCGTTGCCCTAGAAGACCTTGAGCGCCGGGGGGCGGTCTTTAGTGACGCACCGATAGTGGTGTTGACCGGCGATACCCCATTGCTTTCAGGTAGCACCTTGGTGCAATTGGTCTCGGCACATGCCGAAGCTAAAGCGGCAGCCAGTGTTCTTACCACCTGCCTTGGCGATCCATACGGCTACGGTCGGGTCATTCGTGATGCTGCCGGTGGGGTGCATCGCATTGTTGAGCAAAAGGACGCATCACCAGAAGAGCTAGCGGTGGATGAAATCAATTCGGGCATGTATGCCTTTGACCTGAGCAAGCTGCGTGGAGTGTTAGGGCGCTTGACCGCTGACAATGCGCAAGGTGAGCAGTATTTGCCCGATGTCATCGGTCTACTGCGAAGTGATTCAATGCCCGTGGTGGCCTCAATGTGTCCGGATTCATCCGAGGTCATGGGCGTTAATGACCGAGTGCAGCTTGCAGCCGCCGCAGCAATAATGCGAGATCGCATAAATACGCGGTGGATGCGCGATGGAGTAACTATTGCCGATCCGGCAACCACCTGGCTCGATGTCGATGTTGATATCGAACCCGATGTATTGATTTTGCCGAACACCACTTTGCGTGGCCCAACTTCAATTGCAACAGGCGCCCAGATTGGGCCAGGTACGACCTTGGTGTCATGTGAAGTTGCCGAAGACGCAACGGTGACCCACACGTGGGCTGAGTTAGCCGTAATTGGCGCCCGCAGCAATGTCGGTCCGTTCACCTACCTGCGCCCGGGCACCGTACTCGGTGCCGATACTAAAGCGGGGGCATTTGTTGAGATCAAGAACTCAACGGTGGGGGATTCATCCAAGGTGCCACACCTGTCATATGTCGGTGATGCAGAGATCGGCACGGGCAGCAATATTGGGGCGGCAACTGTTTTCGTCAACTATGACGGAGTCGAA
>JBAXHK010000094.1:0-5944 GCA_037138935.1 Actinomycetes bacterium | reverse complement strand
GTTCGGGCCAGTGGAGAGCGGTCGGATTTGTCACCGTGGCTACCCCTATTCGATGAAAAAATCTGACCCTCGAATAGTTGCGCGCCTACGGTCGGAGGAGGCAGGAAAATCGCGTAGGCTGGCGTCGTGGCCCGCGGTGATGGACTCCTTTCACATGATCTCCTCCCGGGTGAAAAGGGACCCCAAGACGCCTGTGGTGTTTTCGGTGTTTGGGCACCCGGTGATGAAGTTGCCAAGCTCACTTACTTCGGACTTTATGCATTGCAGCACCGGGGCCAAGAGTCAGCGGGCATGGCGGTCAGTGATGGCAGCCAGATTCTCGTATACAAAGATATGGGCCTGGTCTCCCAAGTTTTCACCGAGGCGAATCTTGAATCATTGCGCGGGCACGTTGCAATTGGCCACACACGGTATTCAACAACCGGCGCCAGTATTTGGGAGAACGCGCAACCAACATTTCGTGCTACAGCAACCGGGCACCTAGCACTTGGCCACAACGGAAACATCACCAATATTGCCGCGCTTCGTCGTCGACTATTGGCACGATCCCGTGAATCAGGTGAGTTACCACTTGATAATCCGATCGCGACATCGAGCGACACTGATGTATTGACCGCCTTGCTTGCATCGCATCCGGATTTAAGTGTGATGGCGGCGGCAATGGAAGAACTTCCGCATGTTAAAGGTGCATTCTCGCTGGTGTTCATGGATGACGATGCTTTATACGGCGCACGTGACCCGCAAGGGATCCGTCCACTTTCTCTCGGCCGGCTAGAACGCGGTTGGGTATTGGCGAGTGAGACCGCAGCCCTAGACATCATCGGAGCCTCGTTCGTCCGAGAGATTGAACCAGGCGAGATTATTGTTATAGATGACCAAGGGGTGCGCTCGGAGCGATTTGCCGAAGCCGACCCCAAGGGGTGCCTATTCGAATACGTTTATCTTGCCCGCCCGGATACCACCATTGCGGGCCGAAGCATTCAGGCAACGCGAGTTGAAACCGGGCGCATTCTCGCCCGCGAGCATCCAATTGAAGCCGATCTGGTTATCCCGGTACCAGAGTCTGGGCGTTATGCCGCAATTGGTTACGCCCAAGAGTCAGGCATACCGTTTTCTGAGGGACTAGTTAAAAACGCTTATGTGGGGCGCACGTTTATTCAGCCCTCACAGTCCATTCGTCAACTCGGTATTCGCCTGAAACTGAATCCGCTGCGTGAGGTTATTGGTGGGCAGCGACTCATCGTGGTTGATGATTCAATTGTGCGGGGCAATACCCAACGTGCTTTGGTTCGCATGTTGCGCGAAGCGGGTGCGCGAGAAGTCCATGTGCGTATTTCTAGCCCTCCGGTTGAGTGGCCCTGCTTCTACGGGATTGATTTTGCTAGCAGATCAGAGCTGGTGGCGAACGGGTTAACGGTTGAGCAGATCTGCCGGTCGATCGGCGCTGATTCACTTGGCTACGTATCCCTTGACGCCTTAATTGAGGCTACGACTATCCCCAAGGAGAAACTGTGTCGAGCCTGTTTCGATGGGATCTATCCGGTTGAGCTACCCGAAGCACAGTTCTTAGGTAAGCAGCTATTTGAAGGTATTGAGCGACGCGCACTTGATGGCACTTTTGATATTGAGGGCGTTACCACCATGGCCGGCGGCGGCGCCGCCGATGCGCTGAAAACGCCATGACGGGCGCCTCATACGCGGCTGCTGGAGTTGATGTTGAAGCCGGGGAGCGCGCTGTTGCTTTAATGCGGGCTTCGGTAAAGGCGGCCCAGCGGCCGGAGACGGTCGGAGACTTCGGGGGATTCGCCGGTCTCTTTGATGCTTCAGCGCTAACCAAATATCGCAAGCCACTACTTGCCACATCTACCGACGGAGTTGGTACCAAGGTTGCGGTTGCTCGCGCGATGGATGTGCACGACACCATCGGGATTGATCTGGTAGCGATGGTTGTCGATGACCTAGTTGTTGTTGGTGCCGAACCCCTTTTTCTAACGGATTACATTGCGACCGGCGCGGTGGTGCCAGAGCGCATTGCGGCGATCGTGTCAGGCATTGCAACCGGGTGTCAGTTAGCCGGTTGCGCGTTACTTGGTGGCGAGACCGCTGAGCACCCGGGCTTAATGGCCCCTGATGAGTATGACGTTGCCGGTGCAGCAACCGGAGTGGTAGAAGCCGATGCGTTACTTGGGCCCGACCGAGTGGTGGCGGGTGACGTAATAGTGGCCATGGGGGCATCCGGCCTGCACTCAAATGGATATTCACTTGCGCGATATGTGCTCTTAGGTGACAAAGGTCCGGGCTTGCACGCCTACCTGCCAGAGATTGATCGCACGGTGGGCGAGGAGTTACTTGAGCCGACTCGCATTTATGCGAAAGATTGCCTGGCACTCATTGAAGCGGTGACCGTGCACGGCTTCAGCCACATTACCGGGGGCGGGCTAGCCGCCAATATTGCGCGGGTGCTGCCCGCACACCTGGCCGCAGAGATCGATCGAAGCACTTGGTCGCCGCTGCCAGTCTTCAACTTGATTCGCCAATTAGGTGCAGTAGATCAACTTGAAATTGAGCGCACCTTGAATATGGGGATCGGCATGGTTGCGATTCTGCCTGCTGTCGATGCGCAAAACGCAATTGATTTGCTAGTGGCCCGAGGGGTTAGCGCATGGGTTTGTGGCATGGTGCGTGCTCGCGGGGATGGCGAGGTGGGCGACTCTGCTGGCAAAGGCGGCGGCGGCGGCGCGGTAATGCTGGTCGGCCAGCACTAACGTCCGAGAGCTAGTCGGCTGGTTCGTCGTATATTTAGCGTAGGGGTCGTCCTCAATCGGATCACCCAACGCATCGACAGCTTCCGATGGTGGTTGCTCGACGTGATTGCCTGCACTGCCAGCCAACTCTGCTTGCAGCCGATCAAAATCGGTCTGTGGCCCGCCGTACTTCAATTCACGGGCAACCTTGGTTTGCTTGGCTTTTGCCCGGCCGCGCCCCATGGCTCGACCCCCTCATCCGGGGCAAGTGCCCCAGTCGTGTGGACGGAAATTGCTGCTGCGACCGGGTTATCCGAGCCGCTGAGCGTGGGCTCAGACTACCTGCTGCCCGGGCTCACTGAAAGCACCGGTTGCGATTTTGTCCTCGGCCAGCGACTCAGCGGCTGCCACGGGGGTACTCCCCTCTTGCTGGGCCCGGGCCAGAACCTGCTGCGTGGTGCCGAAAACCTGCATAGTCCGGGCCCGGGCCCGTTCCAGGTCGCAGCCATTGAGTTCTTCGGCCACTTGGATCACGCCCCCGCAGTTGACCAGAAAATCGGGGGTGTAGAGCACCCCGCGGACGGCCAGCACGTCAGCGACGGCAGGGCTCGCCAGTTGATTATTGGCCCCCCCACAGATCAGCGGGGTGCTCAGGGTTTGGGCCAGCTCCATCGTCACGAACCCGCCCATGGCATTGGGCGATAGCACTTCAAGGTCAATGGCGAGTAGTTGCTCGGTTGAGTCCATGACCTGGACTTGCGGGTAGTTGGTCGTTACCGCGGTCAACGCTGCCGCCGATGGGTCGACAACATAAACCACCGCCCCTTCATCAATCAAATGGCCAATTAGCCGGCCGCCAACTTTGCCGGCGCCGATTACCCCGATCCGTCGTGCGGCCAACTCCGGGGTGCCCCAAACATGTGCCGCGGCAGCCCGCATCCCCTGCCAAACTCCGACAGCGGTCAAGATCCCGCTATCGCCAATACCGCCATTTTCGGGTGATCGACCGGTCGTCCATTGGCAGGTTTGGCCGATGGTGTCCATATCGGCGACGCTCATGCCGACGTCACCCGCGGTTATATAGCGACCATTGAGTGAACTGACCAGTCGGCCAAATGCGTGCAAAACCTCGACCGACTTGTTGGTGGGATCCCCGAAGATGACGCCTTTGCCACCACCATGACTTAGCCCCGCCAACGCATTCTTATACGTCATCGCACGTGAGAGCCGCAGCGCGTCTTGGCGGGCCGCCATCTCGGGTTCGGGCCGATCGGCATAGAGAGACATCCGGACACCACCAAGTGCTGGGCCTAGTGCGGTTGAATGTAGCGCGATGACCGCTTGCATCCCACTGGCCTGGTCGAATGCGACGAGCAACTGTTCATGGCCGGTGAAATCCTGCCAAGGATCGCCAGTAATTTGGGTGGGCATGCCGGTCCTTTCGCCGTTATTGGGGCAATTCATCAAAAATATGGTCGAATTGCCCGTTTTTGCTTGCTGCCGACGTGAGTGGGTGGAACAGTAGGGGCGTGCGGTCTCGACAGGTTAGCGGAGGTGCCCGCTATGCGGGAGGTGCAAGTGTCTGGACGTAGCCCGGAGATGGAGCAATTGCTCACGCCAGCTGAAGTTGCGGCGCTTTTTAGAGTCGATCCCAAGACGGTCACGCGCTGGGCTAAAGCTGGCAAGTTGACTTGCATCAGAACCCTTGGTGGCCATCGCCGGTATCGGGCCGGCGAGGTGCAGGCGCTCCTTGAAATCCAAGGCCCCACGCGCCCGGTCCAGTAATGGTTAGTTTTACGTCACCACCTGTACACCGATACGTAACCTCCTGTAACCTTTGGGGCTAGTGCGCGTTCAATTGCGGCAGGTCAATCAGAGGTGGGAAAATGCTGGAGATCGTCGGCTACATAGATGCTGGCTCTGGTTCTTACCTATTGGCGGCGATTGCTAGCGGCGCGGCCGGCACCTGGTTCTTTCTGCGGTCAAAGTTTGCAGATTTGCGGGGCCGCGGTTCGAAGAACGCTGAGCAGACTCCCGACAGCACACTCTCCGAGTAGTGCCCGCGGTACCCACGGGGTCTACGAGTTTTCGAGATCCCGAGAATGCCGCCTTCTTTCACGAAGGTACTTGGTATCGAATCGCCGGGCCTTCATCGTCTCAAGCTTTAAACCTGCTACGTGGGTCACCTTTATACGGGGCCTTGGTAAGCGATGGATCCCTACTTTCGTATGAGATCGAAGATGTTGAATTAGCACCGAAAGTCCTGCACGCATACGCCACGAAATCAGGGCGCCGCCCGCAGGCAGCCGCTGTGGTCTTTCGCGTCGAGACCGCCCCGCTGATCACTTACCCGTGGGAGTGGCCCAACTCACTTCTCGAAGCAGCGGCCAAGTTGACATTGTCCTTGCGAATGCAACTTCTTGAAGTGGGGCTCGATCTTAAGGATGCATCGGCGTTCAATGTGCAATTCGTTGGTATGAAGGCGGTATTCATTGATATCGGTTCAATAGAGATGTGGCGACCGAATCCCTCCTGGAATGCATCGCGGCAGTTCATCGAGAATTTCATCAATCCGCTCGCAGTCGGATCAGGTGAGCAGGTAACTGCGGCCGATGCCTGGGAGTTGTCAAGGCACCGAGGTCTTAAGTCGAGCGCTGCTCGGCAACTTCTTCCGCGTAGTAAGCGCCGGAGTTTTTCATTGCGACTATTACAAGCGACGACGAGGCCGGTTGCAGCCAATGCGCCCAGCGAGACTGAATTTGCTGAAAGGGCTGCGCGCAATAAGGATTTAGCGCTAAAAGCCACTCAGGGTTTGACCCGCAGGCTGCTAAAGCAGGTGACGAAATTACATGGCACCGCCCACCGCACCACCTGGGTTGATTACGGCACTCGCGAGCACTACGGCAGTGACGACCTAGTACGAAAGTCTGATTTCGCCGCAGATTTCGTTAAGGCTGCACCGGGGCGGGGTGATCTAGTACTTGATGTCGGCGGTAACGATGGGTTTACCGCGGCCCACCTTGTCCGTAACGCCGATGCAAATGTCGTAGTTCTTGATGCGGATGCCGGTGCACTTGATGTGCTTCACGCGGGCATATCAACAACCCCTGACCTAGTTGGCCGGGTCACGCCGATACTCGGTGACATCACCAATTTAATGCCGGCCGCTGGCTTACTGGACGCGGAGTTCGCGGCCTTTA
>JBAXHK010000093.1:0-6023 GCA_037138935.1 Actinomycetes bacterium | reverse complement strand
TTATTCAGGGCGATACCGAGCCGGCCTCGGTCGAGCAGCAACGCCATCTCGGCAAGACCGCGCCGTCGCTTTACGATTTGCGCAACCTGTTCCAGGTCAATGTCGAGGAAGGCCGTCATCTCTGGGCGATGGTCTATCTGCTGCAGAAATACTTCGGCGCCGACGGCCGCGAAGAGGCGGAAGCCTTGTTGCAGCGTCGCTCCGGCGACTCCGACACGCCGCGCATGCTGGGCGCCTTCAACGAGAAGACGCCGGATTGGCTGTCGTTCTTCATGTTCACCTTCTTCACCGACCGCGACGGCAAGATGCAGCTCGAAGCCCTGGCGCAATCCGGCTTCGACCCACTGTCGCGTACCTGCCGCTTCATGCTGACCGAGGAAGCACATCATATGTTCGTCGGCGAGACCGGCGTGACGCGCGTCATCCAGCGCACCTGCGAAGCAATGAAGGAAGCCGGCATCACCGATCCGAACGACATTGAGAAGGTACGAAAGCTCGGTGTCATCGATCTGCCGACCATTCAGAAGAAGGCCAACCTGCACTTCTCGCTGACACTCGACCTTTTCGGCAACGAGATTTCGACCAATGCCGCCAACGCATTTCATTCCGGGATCAAGGGCCGTTTCCGCGAGGACCGGCTCAAGGACGACCACCAGCTCGAAGGCGCCACCTATCCGGTGATCAAGGACCCGGCCGGCGACCTGCTAGCTCAGTTCACCATCAACCCTGCCAAGGGCCTACCGGTCACTTTCTTCATTGATGAACAAGGCAGGGTGGCTGGGAGAATTCTCGGCAAAGTAACCACCGAAAACTTGGCTGCCGCCATAAAATCCCTTACGTAATGCAGTTGATGGCACCACACTTATACTGATCAATTCGCGACACTTAGTTGCGTCAGATGAATGGAGTAAAACATGGCTGACGAAATCATTGAAATTGGCGAGGATGTTGAAGTGGACATAGTTCTGGACGAATCGGGTATGCCAATCGGAGCGATTGTTGATGATCTGATAGTCGCGACTGGCGCCGGGGGCACGGTTGTCGACGAGACAATTGACGTTTTGGACGCCGATGGCAACCTAGTGCTCGAAGACGAAATTGTTTCGGTCTTTGATGCTGACGGTAATTTGGTCGCCGTGGAAGAGACTGTTACCACTATCGACTAAAGCTGTGGATTCGGTAGGCTGGCGCCATGCTCAAAGATATTGACCCACTACTAAGTGGTGAACTATTAAAGATCTTGGATGAGATGGGTCATGGCGACCAGCTACTGCTGTGCGACCGTAATTATCCGGCGGTGGCCTCTGGTCGTCCCGTTATTCGCCTAGGTGATGTTTCGGTGCTTAGAGCGGCGCAAGCGATCTTAAGCGTTTTGCCGCTCGACAGTTTTGTTGCGCATCCGCTGGAGCGCATGGAAGTAAATGATGATCCGAGCTCGACGACGTCATTGCAAAATGAGTTATTGGAACTTGCCAGCCAAGCGGAAAGTCGCCCCCTTCAATATGGGGTAATTCCCCGACTTGCCTTCTACACCAGAGCTAAGTCGGTTTTTGCTGTCGTGCACACCCTAGAAGCGCAGCCTTATGGCTGCTTTATTCTGCAAAAGGGCGTTATCTTTGATTGAGGTGGCACCGCGAGGTGCTAGCCATCCAAGATTGGCGGAGCGGTGATGCACAGGTTTGGTTGCACCGCGCTCGTTAGTCCGGTCGCACTCGCCATGGCGATGACGCTGGCCAGCTTCGGTGCGCAGCCCGCCCAGGCCGACTCACGCAAACCCGCTGACATGGTGCTCAATTCACTGCCGGTTTCGGTTGAAATGGCGTCGGGCTATTCACGCTCACTATTTCGACATTGGACTGATGGTGACGGCAACGGTTGCGATGCGCGCAAGGATGTATTAATTGAAGAAGCAGTAACTGGTCAGGTAGTGGGTTGCACCGTGGTGGGCGGGGTGTGGCAATCCGTTTATGACGGCGTTAGCACTTCAAACTCGAGCACTTTCGATGTCGACCATCGGGTACCACTTAAAGAGGCTTGGGATTCTGGTGCTTGGCGGTGGTCTGCATCGACTCGTGAGGCATTTGCGAATGATCTGGGATTCGCGGATTCACTCATTGCGGTAAGTGCTTCATCCAATCGGTCAAAGTCTGATCGTGATCCCGCCGAATGGTTACCAAAATACGAGGTATGCACTTATGCAAAAACTTGGATTGCGGTTAAGTACCGGTGGCGGCTCGCGGTGGATACCACCGAGAAGTCAGCGCTGCAGCGGATTATCGGGTCATGCCCGGGGCTCATGCTGGTGCCGGACCTAGCGAGTATCAATACAGATCCGAATGCCGGCCGCCCGAACTCGTCAGCGCCGGCCCCTACGGCTTCGACGGCACCAACTGGTGGCGCAACCGACCCGCGCTTTCGCACCTGCGGTGAAGCGATCGCAGCTCGATACGGACCCTACGTAGTTGGCCGCGATGAGGAGTACTACTGGTACATCGATCGTGACAAAGACGGAGTCGTCTGCGAACGCTAGCCCTCGTCGGGGCGCAGTTTGCGAAGGGACATCACCAAGGCCACGATCCAGCCGACGAGTGTCCAACCAAGTAGTAAATCGACTAAGCCAACACTGACGTGGGTGCGGAGATTTCGAACCGCAGCAATGGCCCACGGCAACATGTAGCCAGCGGTGAGGATTGCAAGCACTACCGAAAGTACTTTGGTGAAGGTACTTGTCTGGTAGCGATCGCCCACCTCGATATAGATGGGTTGCTCGGAGGATGACGAATCCGAGGAGCCGGGCGGTGGCGTCGTTGAGTCGCTCATATGGAGAACATTAGCCTGTGCTCATGACACTGGTAGCCGGGGTCGATTCATCAACCCAATCCGTCAAGGTGGTGATCCGTGATGCTGATACGGGTGCTTGGGTCCGCGAAGCGCGCGCACCGCACCCCGAGGGCACCAGTGTGGATCCAGCCGCGTGGTGGTCCGCATTGCAATTGGCCATCGATTCAGACTTTGGCGGGCTACTCGATGGAGTGAGTGCGATTGCCGTAGCCGGACAACAGCACGGCATGGTGGTACTTGATGAGCAGCGCGAGGTAATTCGTCCAGCGTTACTTTGGAATGACACCCGGTCGGCAGTGGCCGCGGCCGATCTAGTTACCGAATTGGGCGGACCAAAAGCTTGGGCTGATGCGGTCGGCAGTGTTCCGGTGGCGGCATTCACCGTTTCGAAAATCCGCTGGTTGGCTGAACACGAACCGGAAAATGCGGCCAAAGTAAGTTCAGTGATGCTGCCGCACGATTACTTGACCTGGCTACTGGCGGGTAAACCCGCGCACGCCACCACCGATCGCGGTGATGTATCGGGCACCGGCTATTGGTCAGCCGCAACGGGTCGATACCGCGAGGATCTCGTGGAGTTGGCACTTGGCCACGTACCTGAACTCCCTAGGGTTGCCGCACCTAATGAAGTTGTAGGTGAAACTGCATCGGGTATCAAAATTGGTCCGGGTACCGGCGACAACATGGGTGCGGCATTCGCCTTGGACGCCGGCCCGGGCGACATTGTGGTCTCACTCGGTACGTCCGGTACCGCATTCGCTTGCTCGCTGGTGCCGTCGGCTGACTCTTCCGGATTCGTCGCTGGTTTCGCCGATGCCACCGGGCGTTATTTGCCACTTGTCTGCACCCTTAATGCGGCGCGCGTACTAACTTCAACGGCGGCAATGCTGGGCGTTGATTTTGAGGGCCTGGCCGCACTTGCACTTGCTGCCGAGCCCGGCTCCGGGGGATTGGTGCTCTTGCCGTATTTCGATGGTGAGCGCACCCCGAATCTACCCGATGCCCGCGGGTCGCTTCACGCGATCACCCGCGATAACTTCACGCCGGCAAACGTCGCTCGGGCAGCGATTGAAGGTATGTTCGGCGGCTTGGCTGATGCGGTTGATGCGCTGGTGGCAGTGGGCGTCGTTCCCGGCCGAGTGCTACTGGTCGGTGGCGCAGCCGCGAATCCGGCGGTCGCTCAGGTGGCCGCGACGATGTTCTCGGTGCCGGTTGAGGTGCCGCCATCAGGGGAGTACGTAGCCGATGGCGCGGCCCGGCAAGCGGCCTGGGCCCTGTCGGGAACTACCAACCCACCCGAGTGGAGTAGTTTGCGGGCCGGGACAACCACGAGGCTGGACCCAAGTCCGGTGCCAAGTATTCGAGTTAGCTACGCGGCCGCCCGTACCGTCCTCTACGGGTAGCTCACCCCAAAATCGAATGTACATAAATGTTGGGGAGTACGTATTTGCGCGAATTGGCTACCGCTAGTTATGGCTAACGATTGACGCCTTACCCGTGGGAGGCTGGCGGATCAAGGCTGATCGTTTGACCGCTCGTTGCCGAAATGCGAGCCGCATCCAAAACTCTAAGGCTTGCTATGGCGTCATCAAGTAGTACCGGTGGCGTAGCGTTGCTGGTGATCGAGTCATAGACACCGGCATAGAACATGCCCCAGCCCCCGCGAGTGAACGGCACCTTGGACTCAATGGTTGCACCGTCAGGACTTGCCATGCGTATTAAAGCTACCGAACTAAGTGGCTCAATTCCCCAGGCGGCATCGGCGGGGGTGCGCCCGGCGCGAAGCTCTTCTTCTTGAGTGTCGTAAGCGCGTAGCAGCATACCGCCATTTGTCCCGAGTACATTGAATCGCGGTTCGGTAAATGCGGCGAGCAAGCTTCCGGTGAGATAACTTACTGCACCACTAACGTGCGTTAATAGAATCAGCATGTCATCGTCAGCAGCGTCGGCAACGCGAATCGAGCGCGTGATTGCGTAGACGCTAACTACCGGCCCGAGTAATTGGATACCTTGATCAACAAGATGTGCGCCGAAGTCGAGTAGGAGTCCACCGCTGACGTTCGGGTCAGCGAGCTCGCGCCAGCCGCCCTTGGGTACGGCATGAAAGCGGTCGAAGTGCGACTCGAACCGGTGAATTCTACCGATCGTTTCTTGGTTCTCCAGGATCGTCAAGAACTCTGAGTCCCACCTCCGGTTCTGGAAAGGGAATACCAGTTTGCCTGCAGCGTGCGCCGCATCGCGAATGGTGATGGCATCGGCGGCGGTGGCCGCTAGTGGCTTGTCGACCACGGCCGGTAGGCCATGTTCTAGAGCACCGAGCGTGTAGGGGAGGTGGGTGAGATTAGCACCGGCCACCACAACAAGATTGAAATCAGCGGCGTCAGCCCAAACAGATTCGACAGAATCCAAGATCGCAGCCGCTGGCAGATCCCCGGCGGCCTGCTCGCGGCGCTCTGGATTGGCGGTTACGACCGCGGTGATCTCGAGCCCAGCGGTGGCTTCAATAAGTGGGCGGTGAAAATGTCGGCCAGCTAGCCCGTACCCGAGCAGGGCAATTTTGAGATTTGCTGGCACCCCATTAGTAAAGCACCTAGGCACCGGGTCCGGGGGGTCGGCGCTATCCCCCTAAAAGTTCGCCGGTATTTCTTTTGGAATTTCAGTTTTTACGCCTGATATCCGGCACACTTGTCCAAGTCGCGCACCCCCAATGGCGACGGGCCGCTAGGCCGTCGAAAAGCCCGCGCGACAGCCCCCCAGCTGCGCGGGCTTTTCATTGCCCGCACCACACCCTCGTCAGCCATTGCAAACTCGTCTGCCGAGGAAACTTCACGGCGCAGTCATCTGGCAGGATAAAGGGATGACCTACACCTCGGTGAATCCAGCCGCGTTCAGCGAAGTTATTGCTACTTTGTCACTTGCTAGCGCGGCCGAGGTCGTCGAAAACTGCCGGATAGCCCACGATGCCCAGCGCGGTTGGGCAGCTGTCCCTGCGCCGGCGCGCGGCCGAGTGATCGCTCAGGTTGGGCGCCTCGTGGAGGCAAATAAAGAGGCTCTCGCCAGCCTTGTCTCCCGTGAGATCGGCAAGGTCTACGCGGAGGCACTCGGTGAGGTGCAGGAGGTTATTGACACCTGCGATTTCTTCTTGGGTGAAGGCCGTCGCATGTATGGCCAGACCATCCCAA
>JBAXHK010000092.1:0-6093 GCA_037138935.1 Actinomycetes bacterium | reverse complement strand
GACGCTGCCGCTGCTAATTGCGATGGGCACGAGCGTGGGCTGGGTGGCGCTGCCGGCGAATTTGCTGGCGATGCCCGCGGTTGCTCCGGTCACAGTTCTGGGGCTGCTCGCCGCATTCGTCTCGCTGGTTAGTCCTCCACTGGCAAGTCTCATTGGCCAGTTAGCGGCATGGCCCGCCGGCTGGATCGCGCAGGTCGCTGTTACTTGTAGTTCGCTGCCCTTGGCGAGTTTGCCGTGGCCGAGTGGCTGGATAGGTGCCGCGCTTCTTCTCCCCGCGGCAGTATCCATCATTTATGCGCGCCGGTATTCAAAACGTCGTTGGCCGGGGGGTGTGCCTAAGTGGGTATGGATTGCGACGGCAGCTGCGGCTGTTTGCGTGATTGGCTTGTTCACCTTCGCGCCACCTAATCGGCATGGCTGGCCGCCACCTGGCTGGCTGATGGTGGTTTGCGATATTGGGCAAGGGGATGCTCTAGTGCTACGTGCGTCGGCGACAACGTACGTGTTGGTGGATTCCGGACCAGACCCGGTCTCGATTGATAGATGTTTGCGGGATTTAGGGGTGGTCGATATCTCGGCCATCGTGCTGACCCACTACCACGCTGATCACGTCAACGGCCTACCCGGAGTGCTGGCGGGTCGTTCGGTAGGCGCAGTTTTTACCACCATCGTTCGTGATCCACCAGATGAAGCTGCACGTGTCGATGGTTGGCTAAATGACGCGGGGCTGTATTCGCAACCTGTTCGAATCGGCGAGGTACGCAAGATCGGGGAGCTCTCTTGGCAGGTGCTGTGGCCGGCAAGGTTAATCCAGGCTGGCTCGGTACCTAATAATTCGAGCGTCACCTTGCTGGTTGAGATTTCCGGAGTTCGAATCCTGCTGCCCGGTGACATCGAACCCGAAGCGCAGGAGGCGATCATGGCCGCGACCTCGAACCTGATGGTTGACGTGGTCAAAGTTCCGCACCATGGCTCGCGTTATCAGCATCCGCGATTTGCAGCATGGACCCATGGGCGTCTCGCGGTAATTAGTGTCGGCAAAGGCAATACTTATGGGCATCCTGCACCCGAAACAATTGCTTCTTGGCAGGAGTTAGGTGCGCTTGTCGGCCGAACCGATGAGCAAGGTGATCTTGCGGTCGTGTCGAGCCCTAGCGGGCAGCTCGGCTTAGTCGCCCGGGGGTAGCGAACGGCGGCAAAGAGGCGGCTCTGGCATGCTGACTCCCTATGGCGCTCAGTAAGACGGCACCCACGCGGATTAACATCGCTTCGGGTAATGAGCCGATGCTGGTTGATCGGGCGGTTGCCGACACCTACGCAGCGATTCGTGCCATAGATCCAAGTACCCAACGCGTGGTAATTACCGCCAGTTCTGATGATGGTGGCGCTTTGATTCGCGATGCGATGTCGCCCAATCTATTTGGTGATGCAACCGTGCTAATTGTTACGGGCATCGATTCGTCAAGTGATGAGGTCGACGCGGCATTGCGCGGATTCATCGCGGAGCCGGCGGAGCATGCCTGGTTGATCGTCACCCACCCGGGTGGAGTCAAAGGCAAGAATCTTTTGGACGCCCTGCGGTCAGCCGGTGGCACCGAGATTGATTGCAAGGCGTTGAAGAAGGGCAAAGCCACCATTGAGTTCTTGAACCGTGAAGTAAGGCTGCAAAAGCGCTCGATGACGCCTGAGGCGATTACGGCTCTCTACGACGCCATCGGCCACGACCTACGCCTGTTGGTTGGCGCGATATCACAACTTTGCAGTGATGTTGAACACGATCCGATTTCAATAGAAGATATCAACTCCTATTTCATCGGGGTAGCTGAGGTTGCCGGCTACACGATCTCCGATGCGGTCTGGGACAAGCGTTCGGTTGAGGCCCTCCGATCCTTGCGGTGGGCGATGGAGTCGTCAGACAACGTCGGAGTGCCGACGGTGCTGGCCATGGCAAGTGGGCTGCGCACTTTGGTCGGTGTCGGAGGTATGGCAGGTGCGTCGGATTTAGATGTTGCCAAAGCCATCGGAGTGCCGCCATGGAAGGTAAAGACGTTACGTCAGCAGTGGGCCAAGTGGAGTGGTGATCAGCGGCGCTTGGCAGCGGCCGCGGTTGCACTCGCTGATGCTGACGGCGCCGTCAAGGGCGGAGTCAAAATTGGCTCGAGTTTGGATGCCGAACAGAAATTACTCGCACTTGAAAGGCTCGTAATCACCACTTCAGCGGGGACCCGAACGCTGAACTGAGGGAGTCGGTGGTTAGCACCTCACTTGGCCCACCTACGGCGTGCACGCGCCCTGCACTCATGAGAATCACCCACTCGCGCAAGTGATGCTGCCACGGTACTTGTGTCGAATGAGGTCGTGAAGTTGAAGGACCAAATGCAATTGAAGCTAGATGTTGTCTCCCCTATGAAGGTTTCGATGAAATCAGGGCTCGTCCCCAATCTAACGGCTGATAATTGTGCGGTAACGAGTTCGACAATCAAAGCATTAAAAGATTCGGGTACTTGCACTCTGACAATTAGTACAACTGGCGGTAAGAATTTCCGGCCAACGGTAACTACGCGAGTATTTGAACTTACGCGCTAGGTGCAGGTGTTCCGGGGCTCGTGTTAAAGCCGGATGTTGTAAGACCTCCGTGGATGAAATTCAAGACTGCCTGGATTTCATTCACGGGATCGCAGCCGGTTGTCTCAATAAGGTCTATGGAAGCTTGAACCGTGCCCCAAATATAGTGCGCCAGCTGCGTTGGGTTGGGGCTGCCAAGGCCCGATAGTGCAGTCATCAGTGGGCTGATCAAATCAGCGTGCATTGCACCCACCTGTGCCCGGCGCGCTGGTGGAAGTTCAATTGAGGCTGCTGACTTAAGTAAGGAATGCTGGCCGTCGGCTACGTAAGTCAGGACCGAAGTTACCCAAGCGTCCACTAGTGAGTTTGGATCTTCGATACCTGTGGTGGCGGTCCGCAAGGTGATGGCCCACGAATCGAGTTCGTCCACGATCACGTCGGCAATGAGATCCGCGGCGCTGCTGTAGTACTCGTAGACTGCCGACCTCGAGAGCCCTACCTGGGTCGCAACTTCGGCGACCGTGAAAGCTTTGCCGCTTCTGATCAGTTCAGTGGCAGCAACTAGGAGATCAGCTCGACGAAGTTCACGGTGTTCAATGACCGTGGGAGCGTTGATCTTAGGCATGTGCCTGCCGGTCGAGCTAGAGCGAGTCGACGCGCTTGGCGATTGACGACTTGCGGTTGGCCGCCTGGTTGGCGTGGATGACGCCCTTGCTGGCTGCTTTGTCGAGGGCCCTGTTGGCATCACGGGCAAGTTCTTTGGCCTCGGTGCTCTTGCCGGCTGCTGCTGCCTCGCGGAACTTGCGCACGGCCGTCTTGACGGAGGACTTAACGGCCTTATTGCGCTCACGGGCCTTCTCATTGGTCCGATTACGCTTGATCTGCGACTTGATGTTCGCCACGGGACAACTTTCTATTCTGGGGTCTGGGACGGTACTTGAGCCCTCACGGATGCGGGCGCCCACCAAGGTTACCCGTAGGCTGGGCGTTACCCCAAATCGGATCCCTGCTAGAACTCAGGCCCACCCAACGATCCACCCAGCCGACCCACCCAACCGATCTACCCAAAGGACCACAAGAGCCCCTCCCGCAGCCCGGTGCCACCGACCCAGCGGCTATCCGGAATTTCTGCATCATTGCCCATATTGACCATGGCAAGTCCACCCTGGCCGACCGCATGCTCCAGGCCACCGGGGTGGTCGATGCCCGCTCGATGCGGGCCCAGTACCTCGATCGGATGGATATCGAGCGGGAGCGGGGCATCACGATTAAGTCGCAGGCGGTCCGGCTGCCCTACCGGGGGCAGGGTGGTGGCGACTATGTCTTGAACCTGATCGATACCCCAGGGCATGTCGATTTCACCTATGAAGTTTCCCGGTCGCTGGCCGCGTGCGAGGGGGCGGTTTTAGTTGTCGACGCCGCACAGGGCATTGAGGCCCAGACCCTGGCGAACCTATACCTAGCCCTTGAAAATGATTTGACGATTGTGCCGGTGCTCAACAAAATTGATCTGCCAGCCGCTCAACCGGAAAAATACGCCGCTGAACTTGCGCGCATCATTGGCTGTGATCCTGATGACGTAATGCGAATCTCAGCCAAAACCGGTGAGGGTGTACCCGAGTTGCTCGAGCGCATTGTCCGAGATATCCCGGCCCCCAAGGGTGACGCAGATGCGCCCGCCCGCGCGCTAATCTTCGATTCGATTTACGACACCTACCGCGGTGTCGTGACTTATGTCCGGGTGATTGACGGACGCATTGCGACGCGGGATCGCGTCAAAATGATGATGACCGGTGAAGTTCATGAACTACTTGAAGTGGGTGTTATTTCACCTGAACCGGTGCCGGGCAAAGGCATTGGAGTTGGCGAGGTTGGCTACCTGATCACGGGAGTAAAGGATGTTCGCCAATCACGTGTCGGCGACACCGTCACGACGGCGCAGCATGGTGCGATACAGGCGCTCGGTGGTTACCGTGATCCAAAACCAATGGTTTTCTCCGGGCTCTACCCGATCGACGGCTCTGACTATCCAGAATTGCGTGATGCACTCGACAAGCTGAAGCTGAATGACGCGGCTTTGGTCTACGAACCCGAGACTTCCCTTGCGCTCGGGTTCGGGTTTCGATGTGGTTTCCTGGGATTACTACATATGGAGATCGTGCGTGAACGCCTTGAGCGTGAAGCAAATCTGGACTTGATCTCGACGGCGCCCAACGTGGTGTATCGGGTGCTAAATGATGAAGGTGTTGAGTTGGTGGTCACTAATCCGAGTGAGTTCCCGACCCAAAAAGTTGACAAGATTTTCGAGCCGGTTGTTAGGGGTACCGTAATTTTGCCAAGTGAGTTCGTCGGCACTGTTATGGAGCTTTGCCAACATCGACGGGGGCTCATGCTCGGTATGGACTATCTATCCGAGGACAGAGTTGAGTTGCGCTATACACTCCCGCTCGCGGAGATCGTCTTCGACTTCTTCGATCAGTTGAAGTCGCGTACCCGGGGCTATGCCTCACTCGACTATGAACTGACTGGTGAACAAGAAGCGGATCTCGTCAAAGTCGATATTTTACTGCACGGTGACGCCGTCGATGCATTTAGTGCCATCGTTCACCGCGATAAGGCCATGGCATACGGGGTAATGATGACCGGCAAGCTCAAGGAGTTAATCCCGCGTCAACAGTTTGAGGTGCCAATTCAGGCGGCAATTGGCTCACGCGTGATCACTCGCGAGACTATCCGCGCAATCAGAAAAGACGTATTAGCGAAATGTTATGGCGGTGACATCACCCGTAAACGCAAGTTGCTGGAAAAGCAGAAAGAAGGCAAGAAGCGCATGAAGATGGTGGGTCGGGTTGAGGTGCCACAGGAGGCTTTCATCGCCGCGCTTTCCACCTCGGACACCACGTCAAAGAAATAGGTCAAGGTGCGGCCCTTCTCGGTCTACGTTCATGTGCCTTTCTGCGCAACCAGATGTGGTTATTGTGATTTCAACACCTACACGGCTACTGATTTAGGTAATCAGGTACAGCGCGACACTTTTGATCAGGTGTTGATCTCTGAAATAGAACTTGCGGCTCACGAAATGGGCTCAGACCGGCGCCCGGTCGAAACCGTGTTCTTCGGCGGTGGCACGCCAACGATGCTAAGCGGCAGTGCGCTTGTGGCGATACTCGCAGCCGTCGAGCAAAAGTTTGGATTCGCCCCGAATGCCGAAATAACAACCGAGGCAAACCCTGACAGTGTCGATCAGGCCAAGCTTGATCAACTGCGGGCCGGGGGCTTTACGCGCATCTCATTCGGGGTGCAAAGTGCATCGCCGTCAGTACTCAAAACACTAGACCGCACACATACCGCAGGTGCAGCCGCTGCCGCGATTGAAATGGCACGGGCCGCTGGGTTCGAGCACATCAGTGCAGATCTCATCATTGCGACGCCGGGTGAAACCGACCAAGACTTGCGGGATTCGGTTGATTTAGTAACCGACGCAGGGGTTGACCATGTTTCGGCATACACGTTGATTGTTGAGCCGAA
>JBAXHK010000091.1:0-6114 GCA_037138935.1 Actinomycetes bacterium | reverse complement strand
GGGTTAAGTTTCACTACCAGTGATAGCAATTCATTTTGCCCATCGACCATGCTGATCGGGTAAAGCACGGGAGTCAGGAAGTAAAGGGCACTGAGCACCACCGCGACGATATACATTACGTCGCCGAATCTGGCATTGATAATTGAAAGTACTAAGCCGATACCCTGCGCAAACAGTGCAGTGCCGATCAAGATTGGGATTGCAAGAATCCAAGTCCAGCCGACATTGCGAAGCCAAAGGAACATCACGACTAACACGGTCAGTTCAAGTAGAACTTGGATGAGCTGCACAATCGAGGCACCCAGAATTGGCGCCCACGCCGGGAACTGAACCTTCTTAAGTAGTTCGCCATTTGATTTCAGCTGCGTCATCGAAAGATTCAGCAGGCCCGCGAAGAGGTTCCAGGTCACCAAGCCGGTAAATAGGAAAGCGGCGTATGACGCACCTTCGCCATTGCCTAGGTCTGGGGCCTTAATGCGAAAGACCAGACTGAAGACGGCGGCGAAAACCACCAAGATGGCAAGGGGCTGGATCAAGGACCAAGCCCAGCCCAAGATGCTGGAGCGATAGCGGGTGGCGAAATCCCGGTTGGCGAAGGCCCCGATCAGGGCCCGTTGCCGGTAGAGGTCGGTCAACATGTTGCCCCACCTCTCCCGGTCATAACCCGGCCTGTCATGACGGTGACGAGTCTACCCAAGGCGCTTACGGGCCCAGTAATGCTGCGGGAACAACGGCAATGCCGTCTTTGCGCCGATAGGCCACTGATCCGCTGGTCACGATCACGGCATCAATGAGGTCGCCGCCAATTTGCGTCCTGAGCCAATTTAAATGGCGGACATCGTCGTCGCCAACAGATTGCGCGAGTTTGACTTCAACAGCAACAACCTTGCGGTCGTCACGGCTCAAGATGATGTCAACCTCGTGTTCACCGCCTTTAGTGCGTAAGTGGTGCGCCTTCGCATTGGCACCTTGAGCAGCGACACGTAAGTTCAAAGTGACAAGTGATTCAAATAGTGCACCTAGCAGGCTGAAGTTACGCGAGCCCGGCCTCGCGGTTCGATCACCACTAAGTAATCCCGCTTCATCAACACCTAGTAGTCGAGCTGCAAGTGCCGGATCGGCCAGATGATGTTTCGGCGCTTCGTTGAGCCGATTCAACCCGGTGCCATAGGGCAACCAACCTGGCAGCGGGTCAATAATCCAGAGTGCTTCAAGGGTGTCACGGTAGTGAATAGTTGTGCTGCGAGCCGGCTTCGAGCCTTCGCCCGGAGTAGCGGCGTCACGGATCTTCTCAAAAGTTGCGGTGCTGGAAGTGGCTGCGGCGTACGCCGTTAGCCACCTGCGCAGTGCTCCTGGATTCCGTAAAGTTCTGCCCAGATCCGAAAACTCACGTTCGACGATCCGATCGAGGTAGCCATCAAGAGCTGCGCGGGTGATCTCGGCGCTCGCATTTCGAATTGCCGGAAAACCGCCGCGAACAATTTCACGGGTGTAGTCGATTAAGTCGCGCGTTGTTTCACCGGCGATTTGAGGCCTTGCACCCGAGAGTAATTCTGCGACACTGACCGTTGGCTGCTCGAAGCCACGTTCACTTAGTGTCATGGGTCGCATCCGAATTGACACAATTCGGCCAGCACCAGAATGCATTGGCCAGTTCGCCGGCGGCGCCGAACCCGTCAAGAGGTAGCTGCCTTGTTTGGCATCTACCGCCCGGCGCACTAGATCCCATGAAGGTGGATAGCGCTGCCATTCATCGATGAGCACCGGTTGCGCACCGTCTGTCAGTGACTCGGGGCGCGCCTCAAGTAGCTCGACCACCTGTGGCACTTCGCAGTCAAGTACGCGCGCGACGCGACCGCTAGCGGTCCGGGTTTTGCCGACCCCCCTGGCACCTTCAATACTGATTGCGTCGAGGGCGGGAAAGAGCAAGCTCAGCTCGGCATCAACTATTCGAGGCAGGTATCGGTCCGGGCTCACAGTTATATACTACATCTGGTCGGAGATTTACGCTACTTCTGGTCGGCATTTTAGGCTACGTCTGGTCGAATAGTTGCCTGGTATTGCGCCGAGATTCCATCCTTCACCATTAGGCTGACGCCAACGTCCACCAAGGAGTCTTCATGACGAATGTGAATTTGCGCCCTCGCCTCGCTCGCACCCTGGCATCGGTGGCCTTGGCCGCCGGCCTGGCCCTAGCCGCCCTGCCAAGTGCTCAGGCCGCGCCCCCCGCAGGCTTCATCGCTACCCCAAACGGCATGGTTGGCTTGAGCCAGACCATCACGATCTATGCGCCGTCCGTCGCCGGGCAGGTAGTCACCATCGGCCTACAACTTGGCGCCGCCGCCACGACCGTGCAGACCACCATCGGCACCAACGGCTACGGAGCGGCCATCTGGACCCCAACCAGCGCCGGCACCTGGACGATTAACGCACTGGGTAGCGCATTAAGTTCAGGATCAACGGCTATCACCGTTGCGCCCATGCCTACTTACACCGTGCTACTTGCGCAGAACAATCTGCAATCCGGTGTCACCGACAACCTCACGGGCGCAGTGGTCGCACCCATCGGCACCATTGCTCCAACGGGGAGCATTCAACTAACCACTAGCACCGGCGCTGTCATTGTCACCAGCCCGCTAACCGGCCAGTATGGCACCAGCACAGCCACCGCAATTCTGCCTTGGATTCCAACAACCCTTGGAGTGAATTCACTTTACGCAACTTTCCAACCTGCATCAGGAAGTCAACTGGCATCGACCAGCCCGATAGCTCAACCTGCAGTAATTGGTGCCGTGCAGAATCTCGCATTGCGCTTCCCACCAAATCTGTATGTCGGGTCGCCGACGGTTCTCCAAGCGGTGATTGGTAATGGTCTGCCAGCCGGCAGCGCCGCGTTCTCCTTGGATGGCAAAGGCATCAGCGCATCAATTGCAACCATTAATGGGGTCTCTAGTTTCCAATGGACACCAACGGTTACCGGCGTGCACACCATCACCGCAAATTATTCGTCCAGTGCTACCGGGCCTAGCGGCACCTCAACGCAGACTGTCAACATCCAAGGTGCGCGCACCGCTGACGTCATCACGGTTGACCCACCAGCTCAACCAGTTTGGTCAATAGCTCAACCAATCGTCATGACCGCGGGCACCTCGGTGACACTCGCTGGTACAAGCCAGTCGGGCACCACCGTTGTGTTTAGTGAGCAGGGCCCGTGCGTTATCAACGGCGTGGCTCTGCAGGCTTTGGCAGCCGGTCAATGCCAGGTCACCGTTGTTTCACCCGGCAACTCTGCATTGTCACCCGGCAACGCGACCTACACCGTCACGGTGCAAGCGGCTCCTAATAAGAAGAACTAACCCACCAACTAGAGGGCCGGGGCGCGTTAACTCGCTCCCCGGCCTTTTAGTTTGCGTAACGGCGCCGTGACTTTCCATGAACGCGTGTTGGTGACAAAATCAAGTTCTTGACGAAGTGCATCTGCGGCAGACCGCAGTGCGATTACCTGAGTTTGGAGGTCTTCAGCAGCCAGCACGACAAACGATCTGATGCCCAAGAATCCTTCAATTGAATCGGCTGCGTCGGTCACACTCAAGGTGACCTGCGCGGGTTCACCTGCGGCGCCGTCACCAAGTGGCAAGGTGATCACCGAGCCTAGGTAGACCTCTTGTTGCACCGGCCCACCCGGGCCTACTGCATCAATACGCGCCACCCCGGGCATCGAACGCGTCGATATCAAGATGGTTAAGGGCCCAGCAATTGGGCGGGTGAACCTGAAGTCGGCGCGAGCGCCTGGGCGGATTTCCAGGCCCCAGGTTTGTGGTGACCCGAAAGTGCCGATAACACCGGCGTCAACAACTACGAAGTCATCAGAGCCTCGTGGCTGGTGCAGCATCGGGGTGAGGCCTTCGGTCTGGAGGTGCCTCATGTATTGGTCTGCGTAACCGCTGTCGGGAGCAGCCGCGCCGGTGGCGAGCACATACTCACGGCCCAGTTCAATAGTCGGATACATCGGCTTCCTGCCTTCACTTGATCGTGCCTGTTCGATGTCATGGCTGATGACGTCTGCGACATGTTGCCACGTCAGGTCAACGAATTCACCTGCGATCTGGTTCTCGATTCGCATACGCGTCTGTAGATTAAGTGCATCACGTTCGATAACTGTTGCCATGTCACTTGCATTACCGGATTCAAAATAGACGGCAAGATTTCCGCCGGCTTCGGGCAAAGACGAGTTATGCGCTACCACCGGCAACTTACCAAAAGCCAAGCTTTCAGAGACCGGCAAGCCCCAGCCCTCATATCGACTCGGGTAGACGGTGAACTCGGCATTGGCATAGAAAGCTGCTAGCTCGGCATCACTAACGCTGGTGGAAAGCAACGAAACCTTGCCGCCCAACCCGTTGGATTCGACATATGCGCGCAGGAATTCGTCGGCGTGCCAACCTAAGCGGCCAATACAAATAAGGTCGGGCACGCCGTCAGCACCGTGCTTGTCAATCAATTGCCGCCAAGTGTTGAAGGCGAGAAGGTGATTCTTACGAGCCTCGACCGTGCCGACGAACAGCGCGTACGGGCGCGGCCAAGGCCGCACACTGGTGTCGTACCTGCCCGGAGTGATGCCACATGGTAGGCCAGTGACACTGCCGGCCGGTGCCTTTGCGCCGTGCGCTTCCGCGTACGCAACAAAGTCATTTCGACTTGACTGCGAAATCGCCGGAACCATCGATGCGGTATCAAGCACCAAATTCAGATAGCGCTCAAAGAGTCGATTAACCGCTGCGGTGTGACCAGTCTCAAGCACCGGGGTTAAGTCATATAGCAAGTAGACGAGTTTGGCTCCCATTGCGTGAGCATCGCGTGCTGCCAACATCAAAGCATCATTGATCCAAACCGCCCCGAGGAACGTCAGTACCGAATTGGCATCTATGCGGACCGGAGGATCCGTGTGTGCACGCAACAGGCAGGTACTTGCGTCATTCGCCTGCGCTTCACGATTGGCACTGCCCGCGGCCCCGAAGAACTTGGCGACCTCAACACGAGTTAGTGCCACGAACACGCCGCGGGGTCGATCCAAGACCACCGCTAGTAAATAGGGGTCCGCCGCCAAGAGCAGTGGGGCGGTCTCGGCAATCACCCGCTGCACCCCTGAAACCGACTCCCGGCGCTGGAAGAACTCAATCAGGTCGGTTACGTCCAGCAGGGTCTGACCGGGCACCACGTCGACCCCGGGCAACTGACTCACCCCTAAAACCTAGTCAATTCCGGTAGCCATGTGGTCGGCAGCGCCCCGTCAAACGAAAATCTGGCCGCGCTACCGCAACTTAGTCAACCTTGCTAGCCACCTCAGAGCCCGAGCGCAGCCGATTTGGATGGCCGCAGTGGTGGCAATCTGCGGGTTCCCCGCACGGTCACTACCTACCTACAAGAGGCGGCAAGCTAGGTCCTCGCGCAGTACGCCAACGCAGGTATATTGACATTGATCCCATTGCGCGAACCGATCAGCACAAAAGTATGCGAAGTCACCTACAGTGATGGTCTTGGGTTTTGACTCACTCGGAGACTCTAGTGATGAGCTACTAGATAGCGTTCGAGAAATGAATGAAAGTCAGGAATTACTACTGCACATGCAGAACTTCCCGAGTGAAATTCGTGAGGAACTTAAGGCGCCTTACATTGAGGCCCTACATAACCCAAAGCTAAGCGGTACCCTCGATGCTGCCTATCGGGTCTACGAAAATTTAATGGGCGAGGCGGTCGTATTCGCCGATGTCGAAATAGCAGCAGCAGGAGCAGCAGCAGCAGCAGCATAAATCAGCCGCTAACCAGAGTCCGCATTAGTTGCGCCCAACTTAATTGGGCTTGCAGTTGTTTGCTCTGGGCAAGTGGGCGCAAATGCTCATGAAGGTCACCGAGTTTGCGAAGAGACTGCACGGGGTTAGGTGCTGCGCTAGCCAACCGGCTTGCCCCCGACTTAGTTTGACTGCCAGTGTCGAGGCCCACTTGTTGGCCCGCTTGCACTAAGTAATCAATGACGATGCCTTCGTCGATGAGCATGCCGCTGCGCACCACAGCAACAAGGCTCCACCAGCGATCGTGTAGCCACCCCTTTGGCAC
>JBAXHK010000090.1:0-6116 GCA_037138935.1 Actinomycetes bacterium | reverse complement strand
TTTTCTTCTGGGCCCTTCTTGGTGCACTGGTCGCGGCAGTATTACTGGCGGTGCTTTGGGCTCGGCACCGCAAGGCGATAATTAAGGCTAATAACTAATTACGTACGTACCACAGGTCGGTGATGTCACGGCGCTCGTGGATCGCGGTAGCTTCATAGCGGGTAACCGGGCGATCCTGGGGCCGCGGGATTACTCCGCCAAGCCACTGCGTTGATGAAGCAAATACTTCCTGTATCTGTTCGGCATAGGGCTGCCAGTCGGTTGCCAGATGCCAAAAGCCACCGGCTTTGGTGCGCGATGCAAGTAGCGCAGCATTCACCGACGTGACAAGGCGTCTTTTGTGATGTCGAGCTTTCGGCCACGGGTCAGGGAAGAACGTTCTGATACCTGCGAGTGCCGATTCAGGCAGCATCTGTTCGGCGACGACTAGACCGTCACCGGCAATGGCGCGAATATTTGGCAGATGTCTTTCGCGGGCGCGATAGAGCAGGTCGCCGAGCCCGGGAGTGTGCACATCAACAGCCAAGATTCCAAGTTCAAGATCGGCAGCGGCCATCGCGACGGTTGCTGATCCGGTGCCGAAGCCAATTTCAAGGACCACCGGTAAACCGGCGAAGATTCTGCCAAGGTCGAGCACCTCGTCTCGGGCCGGCAGCAGTAAGCCATCGGTTTCAGCAATTGCAATTGCAGTTGCTTGGCGCTTGGAGACGCGGCCGCGGCGCGGGATGTAGGTGCGGATGGTCACGAATTGACGCTAGCCCAAGTTACCGGTGTTAACGCGCAAGGCCAGCGCGCTATTGACGCGGTAGCGCCGATCGGCCTCTACGCGCCAAGCTGATTGGCGGCCGCGGGAGCGGAACTGCCAAGTTTCGAGGCCGTCTTTCGCTTCGACATGTGAGCTTTGGTCCACAGCTATTACCTCATCGACTAATGCCTCACCAATTAATGCCTCACCAATTAATGCGGTGTCTTCATCAATGCCGACTATGTAGCTGCCGGGTGCGACAAGTGGCCGCATCGCAAAATCTGGCACCCACTTGGCATAGCGGTCAAAATGCGGCAACACGCGAATGTCTGGAACAACACCTAGCCCTTCAACCCCACCGGCGCGCGGATGCCGAAAGTCGGGCACATATCCACCAAGGGCCATCGCCCCCGCGCTACAACCGGCGAGTGCTGAACCTGAGCGCCACTCGTGCTCAATGGCTTTCCACACCAACGTGCCGATCAAGGTGCGGGCCAAAAAACTCGGGTTTCCGCCGGAAAGGTAAATGAGGCCGGCGCCACTTATCGCTGATGCCCATTTTGGGTCGTTGGCGTCATCGCGGGTGCGCACATCAATTATTACTTGTTCGGCGCCGAGCCTTCGTGCGGCTGCTGCCCCTAGGCGGTGCCAGTTATCAAGGGATCGCTGACCCTCGGGGGCGGCCGCGGTGGCAAGTTGAACGTAGCGTGTTGGCCGGTCTTGGAGTAACCACTCCTCAATCTCATGCATAACCGGTAAATACTCACCACTGCCGACGAGCGCGAGTCGCCCAGCGCTTGTCATGGGACCAGCCTATGGCCGTGTACATCAGGAGAGTTTTGGTGGGAGGATGTGAGAGTGAGCGCTGAACTGCGGGAGATTGATCTTGCGGTAATCGGTATGACCTGCACTTCGTGCGCACAACGGGTTCAGACCAAACTTAATCAACTCCCGGGGGTCGCGGCGAGTGTTAACTACGCAACCGAGTCGGCACATATTGATTTCACATCGCAATACCAAACAGCCGACTTTATTAAAGTAATTCAGCAATCTGGATACGACGCAATCGCTCCAGAGTTTCAAAGTGAAGTCGACGAGGCAATAGAAAATGACGGTATTCAGATCCGCCGGCATTTTTGGTTTTCATTAGCTCTGGCAATTCCGGTGGTGCTGCTTTCGATGATCCCGATTTTGCAATTCAGCGGTTGGCAGTGGTTCGTATTTGCGCTCACGACACCCGTGGTCTGCTGGGGGGCATGGCCATTTCACCGAGTGGCATGGCTGAACCTTCGTCATCGCACCGCGAACATGGATACTTTGATCAGTCTGGGCACCCTCGCCGCATACTTCTGGAGCGTGTGGGCACTGCTATTTGGTGGATCCGGTGCACTCACCTTTCGTGCCGCACATTCACTTTTCATGGGCGCGATGGCCGACCTCGGTCAACCACCGGCTTTGTATTTTGAGGTAGCAGCCGCATTGCCGGTGTTTGTGCTCGCAGGTCGTTGGTTTGAGTCGCGGGCGAAGCGTAATTCAAGTTCGGCAATGCGCGCGTTGTTGTCTTTGCGCATTGACCGGGCGACGGTGATACGGGATGGTATTGAAGTTGAAGTGCCGCTCGCCGAGTTGAAGGTCTCCGACACCTTCATCACCAGACCCGGTGAGCGAATTGCAACCGACGGCGAGGTCATCGATGGTGAAAGCGCAATTGACGAGGCGCTGTTAACCGGTGAGTCCGTTCCGGTTTCGGTTGGCCCTGGCTCAATGGTCGTCGGCGCGACGGTGAACCTTGATGGCCGCTTACTTATCCGGGCAACCGGTGTCGGTGAGCAAACCAAATTGGCGCAAATTGCCCGGTTGGTCACGGCGGCCCAAACGGGTAAGGCGCCGATTCAACGGCTAGCTGATCGCATAGCGGCAGTTTTTGTCCCGATAGTGCTGGGGCTGGCCCTTGCCACCCTTGTTATCTGGCTTATTGTCACCGGTGACCTGCAGGCGGCGTTTGCCTCGGCGGTTGCGGTCGTGATCATCGCCTGCCCGTGTGCACTTGGTCTCGCTACCCCGATCGCCCTGCTGGTCGGCACCGGGCGAGGCGCGCAATTGGGCATTGTGCTGCGCGGCCCTGAAACCCTAGAACAAAGCCGGCGCATTGATTCGATGATGCTTGATAAAACCGGGACAATCACCACGGGCCTGATGGCGGTTCAAAAAGTGACAGCGGCTCCGGGGCGCGATATTGCCGAGGTGCTCACTTTGACCGCAAGTGTTGAGGCATACAGCGAGCACCCGTTAGCGCGCGCGATTTTTGCTGCCGCGGTTGCGGGTAGTGAGCCAATCGCAATTACCGAATTCGTCAATTCACCAGGCCGCGGTGCAACAGCGAGGGCTGACGGCACACTGCTACGAGTTGGCCGACCTAGTTGGGTACTTGAACAGGTACCTAGCACTGCGCCGACCTGGTTCACCGGCGCCATTACTGAAGCCGGCTTGTCAGGTTCGGCGGTAGTTGCGACTTCGCATGGCGAAGAACTTCTCGGCTTGGTAGCGCTTGCCGACACGGTGCGCCCGACAAGTCGTAGAGCGATCGGAGAACTTACTCGAATGGGCATCTCGACAACAATGCTCAGCGGCGATTCACTGGCCGTCGCGACAAAGGTTGCGACTGAGGTGGGTATCGGTGATGTGGTAGCCGAAGTGCACCCGGAAGATAAAATCGCATTGGTTGTTGCGGCTCAGCAATCCGGCAAAGTCGTAGCAATGGTTGGCGATGGAGTTAATGATGCGGCGGCATTGGTGCAAGCCGATCTTGGCATTGCAATGAGTTCAGGATCAGATGTGGCTATCGAGGCCAGCGATATCACACTGGTGCGAAATGATCTTTTAGCAGCGGTTGACGCGATTCGATTAGCCCGGCGCACGCTGCGGATAATCAAGGGCAACTTGTTCTGGGCTTTCGCTTACAACGTCGCGATGATTCCGCTAGCCGCGGTTGGGCTGCTCAACCCACTGCTAGCTGGTGCGGCAATGGCATTCTCGTCGGTGTTCGTGGTGGCAAACTCCCTGCGACTGCGAAGTTTTAGGTCGATTAGCACGTGACCGAGGCAGCCGCGTACGGTAATCGCGTGCAGCTTCGCAGGTTTGGACGACTTGTGGCGCTCGTGCTTGGGGTATCCATGATTGGCCTGATACCGCCACCAATCGCGCAGGCAAAACCAGATACCGCTGGGGCGGGCACCAGGGTTGCCATCGGTGATTCAGTGATGCTCGGGGCCAAGTGGAATCTCCTGAATCGTCAGGATTTCACCCTTGTCGATGCGGTGGTAAGCCGGCAGGCGGCAACCGGTCCGGGTATCTTGCACAAGCTTGGTAGTGGCCTAGCGCAGAACGTCATAGTGCATTTAGGTACCAATGGGTCATATCCCATCAAAACCTGCAAGCAACTTGTCCAGGCCGCAGGCCCAACCCGCAAAGTGTTCTTGGTGACAATAAAGGTGCCCCGGCTCTGGGAGTCGGTCAACAATAAGATGCTCCGCCGTTGTGATGCACGGTTTCCGGCCGATCAAGTGCACATCGTGGACTGGAATTGGGCGGCCAGCAGGCACGCCGCAGAGTGGCTTTATAACGATGGGGCGCATCTGCGCCCGGCGGGGGCACGGGCATTTGCCCGCATCATGAATGAGGCCATCGCCAGGGCCTACCCGCCCCTTATCAAGCCCGGGCCCGGCCCTGTGTAGTTCGTCACAACAACGATTTTTAGCGGTTGTATGGTCAACAAGGTCGCCCGTCAGGCATCATGATGTACCTACCGTTAACCACCATGCTTCGCCTCGAATTTGGAGCCGTGAATGACCATCTCAGGCCTAGAAAATCCCCCGACCAAAAATAAGCAGTTGCTCGAGTGGGTAGAAGAGATGGCCGAGCTGGCCAAGCCGGATCGAGTGGAGTGGTGCGACGGTTCTGAAGACGAATGGCACCGTCTAACCAAGTTGATGGTTGCCTCGGGCACGATGATTCAACTGAATCCGAAGATTCGCCCGAATTCATTTCTCGCGCGCTCAAGCCCAAGTGACGTAGCACGAGTCGAAGACCGCACATTCATTTGCTCACAGCGCGAGATTGACGCTGGACCAACGAACAACTGGTCAGAACCATCGGAGATGCGGGCCAAATTGCGAGGGCTATTCGAGGGCTCAATGCGTGGCCGCACGATGTATGTGGTGCCGTTCTCAATGGGTCCACTTGGTTCACGCATCTCGCAACTTGGTGTCGAAATCACCGACTCACCTTATGTAGTTGTGAACATGCGAATCATGACTCGAATGGGCCAGGCTGCGCTAGACCAAATTGGCGATAAGGGTGAATTTGTTCCCGCGGTGCACTCCGTTGGCTACCCGCTGATTGATGCAGCCGGCCAGTCGCGTGATGATGTCAAGTGGCCATGCAATGACGAGAAGTACATCGTGCACTTTCCCGAGACTCGTGAGATCTGGTCCTACGGTTCTGGCTACGGTGGCAACGCGCTGCTCGGCAAGAAGTGCTTCGCACTGCGCATCGCTTCAGCGATGGCCCGTGATGAAGGCTGGCTAGCTGAGCACATGCTTATTTTGAAGTTGACCTCTCCGACCAATCACGTTCACTACATAACAGCGGCTTTCCCGTCGGCGTGCGGTAAGACCAACCTGGCGATGCTGGTACCGACCATCCCGAACTGGAAAGTCGAGACAATCGGCGATGACATCGCTTGGATGCGATTTGGTGATGACGGCCGCCTTTATGCAATCAACCCAGAGGCTGGTTTCTTCGGGGTTGCTCCGGGCACCGGCATGGATACCAACGCAAATGCGATCGCCTCACTCGATGCCAACTGTATTTTCACCAACGTTGCTCTCACCGATGACGGTGATATCTGGTGGGAAGGTATGACTCCGCAGGCTCCAGCACATCTCATCGACTGGAAAGGCCAGGATTGGACTCCGGAATCCGGAGAGCTGTCGGCCCACCCCAATGCGCGCTTCACGGCGCCAGCGGGTCAGTGCCCGTCAATTGCGCCGAACTGGGAAGACCCAGCAGGTGTGCCGATTGATGCAATTTTGTTTGGTGGGCGCCGAGCAACAAATGTGCCACTGGTTACCGAGTCATTTGACTGGGAGCACGGGGTATTTATGGGATCGAGTGTTTCGAGTGAGACCACTGCGGCGGCGGTGGGAGCGGTGGGCGAACTGCGCCGCGACCCCTTTGCGATGCTCCCGTTCTGCGGCTACAACATGGCCGATTACTGGGGTCACTGGTTGGCGGTGGGCGGTTTCACCGCCGCCGATAAGTTGCCGAAGATCTACGCGGTTAACTGGTTCCGTAAAGATGCAAATGGCAA
>JBAXHK010000089.1:0-6159 GCA_037138935.1 Actinomycetes bacterium | reverse complement strand
ACCTGCGATTTCTTCTTGGGTGAAGGCCGTCGCATGTATGGCCAGACCATCCCAAGTGAAATGCCCGACAAACAATTGTTCACATTCCGAAATCCAGTTGGTGCAGTGATGATCATCACGGCCGCGAATTTCCCCGCGGCCGTACCATCCTGGTATTTCATCCCTGCATTACTCACCGGCAACTCTGTGGTATGGAAGCCTGCCGAGCAGGCGGGTGCTATTGCGATGGCAATTGCTGAACTTCTGCACGCAGGGGGAGTGCCTAAGGATGTGCTGCGGGTCGTAATCGCAGAAGGTGGGGCAACTTTTGCTGGGCTGGAGGCGGCACTTGACGCAGGATTTGTTGACAAGATCGGATTCACTGGATCAACAGCGGTGGGCCGCAAACTTGGTGAACTGGCGGGGAGGCATCTGCAATCACCGTGCCTAGAGTTAGGTGGCAAGAACCCGATGGTGGTGATGCCCGACGCAGACATTGATCTAGTAATTGAAGGTGCTTTATTTGCCGGGTTCGGCACAGCTGGCCAGCGTTGCACCTCACTTGGCACCCTCTGGTTGCATCGGTCGATTCACGATACGGTCTTGGCACGTTACGCTGAAGCGGTTTCGAATGCTGCGGTAGGCGACCCATTCGCCGATGTACTTTATGGGCCGATGATCGATGCAAAGTACTTGGCCGATCACCTGCGAAATCTGGAGTTGATTCAGCCGCACCACCGTGTTCTTGGTTCCACCGGCGTCTGGCAAATTACCAAAGAAAACCCAAGGGCGGGGTTCGTCGGCGACCCGATGGCGGGGTGGTTCGCGCACCCAACCATCATTGCTGGGGTGCGCCCTGGGGATGCACTGTATGAGAACGAGACTTTCGGCCCACTTGTTGGAGTCGGGGTATTCGATTCGCTAGACGAGGCTATTGAGTTAGCGAACGGACATGGCTACGGGTTATCTAGTGCGCTCTATTCCAATGATCCAACGACGATCTGGCGGTTCCGCGAGGGCATCAGTGCCGGGATGCTTTCGATAAATAATTCGACCTCCGGGGCGGAAGCCCATTTGCCATTTGGCGGTAACGGCAAGAGCGGCAACGGCTCGCGGCAAAGTGGTATTTGGGTGCTAGACCAGTTCACCCGATGGCAAGCAATGAATTGGGATTACAGCGGGAAATTACAAAAAGCGCAGATGGATGTTATAGACCTGCCACATGATCCAGACTTCAAAATTACCTAGCACGAAGATGAGCAAAGTAGTTCCGAATTCAGCCGACGTTGTTGTCATCGGTGGCGGTGTCATGGGCGCTTCGGCGGCCTTTCACCTTGCCGAAGCTGGAGTTGACGTTGTTCTGATTGAACGCGGTGATCTCGCCGGTGGTTCTACTTCAAAAGCCGCCGGTGGCGTGCGCGCAAATTTCTCTGATGCGCTAAATATCGCACTTGGAAAGCGCTCGCTTGAACTTTTCGCTGACTTCCCGAAAAGACCCGGGCAGCAAATCGATCTACATCGCTCGGGCTATCTGTTTGTCTTAACTAGTGCCGAGGCGGTTGCTGACTTTGAACTAGCGGTTGGCCTTCAGCAACAAATGGGCGTCCGCGCAGAAATTGTCGATCCGCTGAGGGCCGCTGAACTTTCACCGTATTTGGACATCTCGGGAGTTCTTGCGGCGGCCTGGTCACCGGACGACGGGCACTGCTCACCTGAATCCGTGGTGCAGGGCTACGCGGTGGGAGCTCGAAGTTTTGGCGCGCGTGTCATGACACACACCGAAGTAACAGATATTTTGGTTTCAGGTGGCGAGATCAACTCAGTCGTAACGCAGGCAGGTCAAATATCGACCCACTGCGTGATCAATTGCGCCGGGGCTTGGTCACCGCAAATTGCGAACCTGGGTGGTTTTGAGCTGCCGGTCGTTCCTGTCCGCCGGCAACTGGTAGTGACTGCGCCACTTAGAAATGCGTTGGCGACAGCCTTCACAATCGATTACGGGTCGACCTTCTACTGGCATCGTGAAGGTCCAGGGATGCTCATGGGTTTCTCCGATCAAACTACGCAGCCGGGCTTTGATTGCACCGCTGACCCCGAGTTCTTGGGAAAGTTAGCCGAGTTAGCCAAGATGCGCGCACCGGCATTACTAGATGTTGGGGTCAAGTCCGGTTGGGCGGGGTTGTATGAAGTTACGCCTGATCACAATGCACTTCTTGGTGAAAGCCGTGAAGTTTCACGGATGCTCTACGCGACCGGTTTCTCCGGCCACGGCTTCCTGCAGGGACCGGCAATAGGGGAGATTCTGCGCGACCTTTATCTAGGCCGCGAACCCTTTCTTGATATTTCACCACTTGATGTTCGACGTTTTGCTAGCGGAGCGCTTCGCCCCGAGCGAAATATCGTCTGAATCTTTCCAGTGCGTCGTTTAGGCGCGGGATTCGAACATGCCAAGGATGGCAGCGATCCCGAGCACCGAGCGTGGTGAATACGCGGCTCGCCATAATCCGCCATGATTGGCCCCCTGCACGAACAACTCCATTGGGTTTTGCAATTTGGTAGCGGGATTCGCGGTTGCATTTGGATTTCGCAGATCATGCACCAACAGCGCTGCCATGAGAGTAGTTGAGGTAGCTGGATCAAAGACTTCAATACCGAAACGGTCTGCACCAGCGTACGCGGCGGCCAGCGCACGACTCTTTACTACAGATTGCGTCCGCGTTGCAGGGGCTAGATTGATTGAAACTAGGGTGCCGGTGGAACGCGCAACCAATGCACGCCATCTTTGGAGGCGCTTTGCCAGTGCATAGTTGGCGCCCTGCTGCGAGATTAAGGAGTCGTTAAGCCCGACTTCAGTGCCGTCAGCGGAGAAAATTGTTTGTGGGTAATTGGGTTCAAACTGTTTAAGGGTGCGCAGAGGTGCTTGTAGTAAACCGCTGAAGCCGCGGGAGTCCCAGCGCCGTCGCGATTCAAGAACTGCATCAAGTGGCACCATGAAGGTGTCAGTCGGGGTGGCTAGATAAGCAAGGGTTATGTCGTCGCGGCCATTGAGTAAATCGGCCACCACAGCGTCGGCTGCCATCGAGAGCAGTACATGCGTCGCCCCATCTGCATATGCATAGGTACCGAGCACAAATTGCCCTTCGATCTCAGCGAGCCAAGTGCGAACTTCAGGGGTGTGGGTTAGTAAATTCGCCCCGGCTACATTGGCGATCGCGAGATCATCTTCTGGGTGTACCAACCCGTCAACAACTAGCGGCGGGTTACCGTCAGCATCGAGCTCAATTGGAATTCGTATTGAACCGGCCGTGCTGCGGGCAATGTCAATGAGTCGCTGCCAAAGTGCGGGCCGCTGCAGGTCGACCGCGTGCACGGTCGCTCCCCAACGCAGGAGTGATCTGATTGGGCCCATTTCGGCTCCGGCGCCTAACAGTGCAATGTCGACCCCACGCAGATCGAGCCATTCAGGGTTGTCGAGCACCAGGTGAATGGCTTCACCGAAACTTGGCTCGGCAATGCCACCTGCGACCCATTGGTCGACTTGGTCTCGTAGGTGCCTGCCAAATAACCGTCTCCCGTGATAGGGCAACGACAGGTCGGACTCCAACTGTGCTGCACCTTGAACCTGTACCGAGCCAAAGCCTTGTGAGGTAAATACGCCCATGGCTTCGTCGATTGCATAATCGCTGCCACCGCGGCCAAAGCGAAAACGTCGATGTGCAGAGGCCAACCCGTCACTTGAGACCTGCAACGCGGCAGCTGAGGTCAGGGTTGCCGCCGCGACGATGTCACGGATTGGAGTTAGGTATCCCGATCGCCAATCGCGGGTGTGCTCAATGCGCTCGGCAAGTGATGAATCGACTCCGCGCACACAATCAGCGAAGATCGCCCGCCCGGTTGCGCTCGTGCTGCGTTTGCCATCACCGCCGGCTGGGAAGCAGACCCCATCTGGGGTTTGAGCGGCAGTGTTCGCGGACATCTGTCCAGAATACCTATTTGGTTGGCGGGTGATCGTGCGGCCCAATGGAGCCGAGTTCATCTGCGACCTCGAGGGTGATGTCGACGTCCGCCATCGTTGTTCGGAAATTGGTAAAACAGGGCCGCAGCCAAACCTGTCCATCGATAGTTGCTGGTGAGATGTAGACCCGGCCGTCGCGCTGCATCCGAGCACAAACATCAAGATTGTGCGCATCAAGGTCGGTGCAACCTGGCAGCACATGTCGAAACGGCACAATTGACAATTGCGGTGGTGACGCCAGCACTTCAAAGCGTGGGTGGGCGCTGGCTGAACGATAAAGGTGCTGTGCTTGCTCACAATTCTCGGCTATTGCCGCTCGAAATGCTTGGGCACCGTGAACGCGCAGCGCCAGCCATAACTTCATAGCACGCAGGGGCCGTGAGTACTCCAAAGTTATGTCGACCGCATTCAATTCGTCATCCTCGTGTGGGATATATGCCTCATCATGGGCAAAGGTGCGCGCAAGGGTTTGCGCATCACGAACCAAGACTGCACTGCAGGCTTTAGGGACGAAAATCCACTTATGTGCGTCGACACTCACTGAGTCAGCGCGCGAAAGTCCAGCGAAGAGCGGTGCGGTTAGCGGTGCGCTGGCGGCGGGTAGGCCGTAGGCGCCATCGACATGGAGCCAAATACCGAATGACTCGCAGATATCCGCAAGGGCGGCAATTGGGTCCACAGATCCGGTCAGCGTGGTGCCGGCGGTGGCAATGACGGCAACCGGCGTAACCCCGTTTGCCAGATCGAGTGCGATCGCTGCGTGAAGTGCCTCAGGTTGCATACGCCGTTGCTCGTCAATCGGGATATCGCGAACCGCATTGCGTCCAAAACCCAAAAGTTCAGCGGCACGAGTAATTGAATAATGGGCTTCGGCTGAGCAATAGATCGCGGGTCGAGTGTCGCTTAGCCCAGTTGTGCGGGAACCAGGGAGTGCCCGTTCGCGGGCGGCAGCGAGCGCGGTGATATTGCTGATGGTGCCGCCACTGGTGAATGAACCCAAGCGCGCGGGGAACCCCAAGAAATCAGCCAGCCAGCCGATGGTCTGGGCTTCCAGGCGCGTTGCAGCCCGGGCATCTAGTGCCAAGTTAATGTCGTATGAGTGGGCGAGGAGATCTGCCAGCGCACCAATCTCTAGTCCGCTTGAGCCGATATAGGCCAAATATCTGGGGCGTGATTGGGCTAGTGAGGCGTCGAGGACATCACCCGCGGCATCGAGGCTTTCGATGACATCGCTGCCTTGCTCAGGTAGCGGTTTGCGTAGTTCATTGATGAGGAGTTCACTGATTTCGGTCTCAGATTCACGTGGACTATCGAAATCGCGCCACGCATGGGCAACGAGCGCCGCGGCGTGCTCAAGTGCAGCTTCCCGACCTACCCCTAATGAGAGCGAATCCTTCATCGTTCCAGCAAATGCTTGCGGTAAGGAGCCAGTTCTGCGGTGCGGTCAACGCCGATAACCCCGACCAGGCCGCTTTCATCTGAATACTCAACTATGCAGGCGTCGTCCGCAGTGCCTTCAACTATCTGGATTGAAGTGGCTAACCCAGGCATTCCGAATGACTGAAGTTTGTATTGGTACTGGTCGGACCAAAAAGAAGGCATGGCGGCAAAAGGTGCTTGATCTGGTTGTTCACCGCGCAGGAGAGAAGCGAGTGAGGCACCGGCGCGCCGGCCGGTCTCGGTCGGGATATTCCAGTGTTCGATGCGCCTGGGGACGTTACCGAAGAGCGCGTTCGGATGTCGGGCAATGTCACCGACGGCAACTACCGGCACCTCGGCAGAAACCACCATCGCTTGGTCGACGAGTAGCCCGTCGGTGAGATCAAGGCCGTTGCCCGCGAGCCACTCCACATTACAAACCGAGCCAACAGCCTCAACAACAACCGACGCGGATAGCTCGGTGCCGTCATCGAGTAACACGGAGGTAATGTGCTCTCCTCCAAGGAACGACTGCACGGTTCGTCCCAGGTGGAATTTCACTCCATGGTGCTCATGGCGTGATCTCATGCCCATCCCAAGTTCAGCACCCAGCGGTCGCACCATCGGCTGCTCATCAATTGCGACAATATGCACCTCGGCGCCTAGGCCACGTGCCGTCGCCGCTACTTCGCACCCAATAAAACCCGCACCCATGATTACCGCGGTGCGCCCCGGTACTAGGTAGT
>JBAXHK010000088.1:0-6172 GCA_037138935.1 Actinomycetes bacterium | reverse complement strand
AGGCACCCTTACTGACTTCTTAGAGGGCGTGTCACTTGTTGCCGATGCTGATGAGATCCCTGATCGTGATGAACTCGGTGGCGTCGTCACTTTGATGACACTGCATACGGCGAAAGGCCTTGAATGTCCGGTGGTGTTCCTAACGGGGATGGAGGATGGCATTTTTCCGCATTCGAGGTCCCTCGGTGATCCAAAGGAGCTGGAAGAAGAACGCCGCCTTGCTTACGTCGGCATCACTCGAGCGCGTGAGCGGCTTTATGTAACGCGTTCGATGACGCGATCGGCATGGGGCACTCCATCATTTAATCCCGCCTCCCGCTTCCTTGACGAAATCCCTGATGTGCAATGGGAGCGTGAAGAACCGATGAATATGCCGATTGGGTCAAATGGATTTGGGTCCTCACAGAGTAGCACGAGCGCTGCGCGCCGACTTAGTGACCGTTCAGATAACGATGGTCCAACCATCGTGCTGGCTGCCGGCGATCGAGTAACTCATGAGCGATTCGGCCTTGGCACGGTCGTCTCGGCTGATGGCGTAGGTGCCAAAGCTGATGCCACCATCGATTTTGGGTCCTCGGGTATCAAGCGCCTGTTGCTTAGATACGCGCCGGTTGAAAAACTCTAGTTAGCAGCTGTAGATCCGGCAGGCCCAGGCGGGCGGGTCACTTACTCGACCGGGGTTGGCCGCGAAGAGAAAGCCATAGGGATCAGTCGGGACCCCGCGTAGTTGAATTTCTAAATGCAGATGCGATCCAGAGACGTTTCCGGTGGCACCCATGCGGGCGATTCGATCACCGGCGAAAACTTTGTCACCAACATTTACTTCGGTGGCCGATAGGTGCGCGTACATTGACGCCAGCCCGTCACCGTGCGAAATAGTGATCGTGCGACCGTAACTTCCACGCATCCCGACTTCTTTGACTACTCCGCCAGCCACGGCGAATACGGCATCGCCGGTGTCGCCGTCAAAATCAAGCCCGGAGTGCGGGGTGCCTCCCCAGTAACTGCCGCTCTCACCAAACTTTGCTGCTAGGCGGGCCGGGGATGTTGGCATCGAGATGGTCAACTGTTGATAGCGCGGTGCCGGATCGGCCTGCGCAAGCGTGGGGGAAATGCCAGCACCGACGGTTAGCAGCAGGACTAAAATTCCGGCCCGAAAGATGCGCACGACACATTTCCTACCAGCGCGGTGCTAGTTGGCGAAATTCAGAAGGAAATCCCTAGGGGCGGGTGTGACCTACGCCACCTTTGAATGGCACAATTCGGACATGCGGATCCTGCTTGCACCGAATGCCTTCAAGGGCTCCCTGAGTGCACGTGAGGTGGCCGAGCTAGCCGGTGACCAATTAGCGGCCCAGTTTCCCGGTTCGAGGTTCATCACGGTGCCAATTGCCGATGGAGGTGATGGCACCCTTGACGTGCTGCTGGCTGTTGGGTTTTCGCAGGTGTCGGTAAGCACCTTGGATGCCCTGATGCGCACCAATAGTTCGCGAATTGCCCTGCAGGGCGCGACCGCGGTAATCGAATTAGCGGAAATTTGCGGGCTGGCCGGCGTCCAAGATTTGGCTCCACGCCCGTGGGATACCTCAAGCTTTGGTGTTGGGCTGGCCGCACACGCGGCGCTAGCACAAGGTGCCAAGCACCTGCTGATTGCTCTGGGGGGCAGTGCCTCTATTGATGGTGGGTTGGGTTTGCTCGCCGGCCTTGGCTACCAACTCCTAGACGCCAACGGCGATGAAGTACCTCCGACCGCGAGTGGGCTGATGCGGGTTTCGTCCATCGGCCCGTCGGTAAATCAAACTTTGATTGATGGATGCACCTGGACCCTCCTGGTAGATGTCGAAAGCCCGGCCTGTGGACCTTCCGGTGCGGCTCACGTCTTTGGAGCCCAAAAAGGGTTCAGCGACGCAGAGTGCTACCAAGTCGATGCGGCCATGAGCAGGTGGTGCAGGGTTGTTGCACAACACTCCGGGAGATTCACGGTGGGCGAACTTGAACAACTTCCTGGGGCTGGTGCAGCAGGTGGGTTTGCGGTAGCCGCTTCAGGGCTAATCGGCGCGCATATTGAGTCAGGTGCGGAGGCCATAGCGCGATTAACGGATTTATCGTCTGCGGTTGACGATGCCGATGCGGTGGTGATCGGTGAAGGTCGACTTGATGAACAAACTTTGGCGGGCAAAGGCCCGGCATTTGTGGCGTCGATCGCTAAGGCAGCGGGTAAACCGGTTTATGCGCTCGCAGGCTCCTCGACACTGACCGCGAAACAATGTGCAGCACTAGGTATCCGAGATGAGAGTGATGTCGTGACACTAGTTGAAGTTGCCGGTTCACTCGAAGCGGCACTTGCTGATCCGCGCACTTGGCTCGGCAAAGCCGTCGAAGTACTGGGTGAGCGACTACAAGCTAGCGGGCTTTAACCCTCTTCGGCGCCGAGTGAGAACCCGGCTTCGATATCTGCATTATTAAAGGTGCGGAACGAAACATGGGTTTCGGTTGACTGCACGCCCTTCACCTTGGAGATGCCATCGGTGACGACTTTGGCGATGTCCTCGTGGGTGCGCACTTCAATGAGAACCACTAGGTCAATTTTACCGGTCACCGAATAAGCAGCCGTGACGCCTTGAATCTTGGCGATGGCCTCGCCCGCGGAGTTGACATGCTCGGGTATTACCTGGATAAAGCAAAGGGCAGTGATCATGGGTGAAGTGTAGGCGTGATGGATCAACCGGCCATGAATCGGCCGCCGTTGACATCAAGTACCGCGCCGGTGATGTAGGAGGATTGGTCGCTTGCAAGGAATAGCACCGGATCAACGCACTCCTGTAACTCGGGCATCCGTCCCAAGGGGATGCCGCCGAGTACCTCGGCGCGATCTGACTCGGTCATGGCGTCGAACATTGCCTGTAGCCGGCCGGTGAGAAATAGTCCGGGGGCGATGGCATTAACCCGGATGCCGGCCGGCCCTACCTCTTTGGCCAGGCGTCGGGTTAAACCTAAGATCGCCGCCTTTGCGGCGGCATACGGGACGCCGGTGACCGGGCTGGTTGAGCGGCCACCTATCGAGGAGAACGTGACGATCGCCCCGCCGCCGGCATGGTGCAGGTGGGGGACCACAGCTTGGGCGCAGTTGAAAGTGCCTTTGACATTGACATCGATGACGAGATCAAGATCGGCGGGTGAGATATCGGCTAGGTCTCTTGGGGTGGCCAAACTGCCGCCCGCCGCGGCGATCAAGATGTCGATGCGCCCGAAGTAGGCGGCCACCGCACCGACGGCTGCGGTCACGGTGGCCGAATCGCGTACATCTACGGGGTGCCCGACCGCGTCGATACCGTCGGCGATCAGATCGGCGACTGTTTGTTCGATCACTTCGGCGTTGATATCGAAGACGGCGACCTTGCCTCCCTCGGCGCCGAGGCTGAGGCAAATCTGGCGCCCTAGGCCACCGGCGCCACCGGTCACGATCGCGACTTTGTTAGTGAACCTGGCGGCCGGGTGGGTGATCGAGCGATTAGTTGCCATGGGCACATCTTTCTGCAGGGTTAGAAATTGGACTTGCGTGGGATAATTTATACCGCTATTTTGGCGATAGTCAATAATCCGCTACAGGCAGCCATTCTGCCAAGGCCGCCAGCGCTGAAGGAGAACTATGAAAATCGCAGTCGTTGGCGGGGGTCCGGGTGGCCTGTATTTCGCGAGTTTGGTGAAGCAGTTCGAACCCGGATACGAGATCACGGTTTGGGAGCGCAACGCCCCTTTGGACACTTTTGGTTTCGGCGTGGTCTTTAGTGATCAAACTTTATCGGGCATCCGAGTCTCAGATCCGTCAATCTACGAGGAGATGTCTAAAGAGTTCGCGTATTGGGATGACATCGATATTCATTACCGCGATGAAGTGTTAACAAGCGGCGGTCACGGATTTGCGGCGATGAGTCGTACCAACCTGCTCGCAATTTTGCAACGTCGTGCGATCGACAATGGAGTAAACGTCCTGTTCAATGCACCGGCACCCCCTATCAAAGAGTTGATGGCCGACTACGACCTAGTGCTTGCCAGCGACGGCATCAATAGCGCGACTCGTGAAACCTTTAAAGAGGAGTTCGGAACAACTGTCGACTCCCGCAAGTGCAAGTTCATTTGGCTAGGAACTCCGGTGGTCTATGAGGCTTTCAAGTTCTTCATCGTCGATACGCCGTGGGGGACGATGCAGGCTCACGCCTACCCGATGGATTCTCACAGCAGCACGTTTATCGTTGAGATGCATGAAGATATTTGGCGCCGAGCCGGATTCGAAGAAATGGCAGATGCGGCCGCGGCTCTGCCCATTGGGAAAAGCGATGAGCCATCAATTGCTCGAATCGAAGAGATATTCAAGGATTACCTAGGGGGCCAGCCACTGCTTAGCAACAATAGCCGCTGGGTGAATTTCCGTGCCTTCCGAAATGCCACCTGGGCTCATGAGAATCTCGTTATCTTGGGAGACGCCGCACACACCGCACACTTCGCGATCGGCTCTGGCACCAAGTTGGCGATGGAAGGTTCAATCTCACTGGCCGCCTGCTTACTCGAACACCGCGATGTAGCCAAGGCCCTCGCTGCCTATGATCAGGAGCGCCGCCCCGTGGTTGAGAGCACGCAGCGATCAGCGCAAGCTGCGCTTGAGTGGTTCGAGGAGATAACCCAATACGTGGATCAGGATCCGATCCAATTTGCTTTTAATCTCTTGACCCGCTCACGCCGGATCACTTATGGCAATCTGCGCGAGCGTGATCCGCAGTTCATGGAGCGAGTTGATGTTTGGTTCCTGCAAAATCAGATTTCCGAAGGCAGGGTCCCCGCTGACACCACGCCCCGACCGCCGATGTTTATGCCATTTCGAATGCGCGGCTTGGAGCTCCCCAACCGGGTCGTGGTTTCGGCAATGGATATGTATTCAGCCGAAAACGGTGTGCCCGGAGAGTTCCACTTGGTGCATTTAGGTGCACGTGCGCTGGGGGGCGCCGGCTTGGTGATGACCGAAATGGTTTGCACCTCGGCCGATGGCCGCATCACCCCCGGATGCGGTGGCCTATGGACCGACGAGCAAACCCGGGCATGGGCGAAGATCGTCGATTTCGTACACACCACCCCTTCGAAAATCGGGGTGCAGCTCGGGCATGCGGGCCGTAAGGGCTCCACCAAACTCATGTGGGATGGCATCGACCAACCACTGCCGAACGGTAATTGGCCGTTAATTGCGCCATCCCCCCTGCCGTATCAGTCGATAAATCAGGTGCCACGTGAAATGACCCGGGCCGACATGGATGCCGTGATGGACGAATTTGTGGAAGCCACCGAGCGGGCCGCGGCCGCCGGTTTTGATCTACTTGAGCTGCATGCCGCAGATGGGTATCTACTCTCCAGTTTCTTGACCCCAATAAGCAATCAGCGCACCGACGAGTACGGCGGGAGCGTTGAAAACCGGTTGCGTTTCCCGCTCGAGGTTTTTGATGCTGTCCGGGCCGCTTGGCCGAAGGACCGCCCAATGAGTGTGCGCGTCTCGGCAACAGACTGGGTTGATGACGGCCTAAGTGGCGAGGACTCAATTGAGATCGCACGCGCCTTCGCCGAGCACGGTGCCGACATCATCGATGTGTCAACCGGGCAGACCGCAGCCAATGCACGCCCGGCATACGGCCGCACCTATCAGACTCCATTCGCTGATCGAATTCGCAATATCTCCAAAGTAGCAACGATGGCCGTCGGGTCGATCAGCAGCTGGGATGACATCAATACGATTATCGCCGCGGGTCGCGCTGACTTATGCGCACTTGGCCGCCCGCATCTATATGACCCGGCTTGGACCTTGCACGCGGCTGCTGATCAGGAGTACCGGATGCCGTGGCCGAAGCAATATGCGGCAGGCAGCCGCAAGCCGCCGGCGGGGCGCACCGAAGATCCCAAGCCGCGCCTTACTTTGGTGGCAAAGGAAGCCATCGCCGAGCGGCCCCGGCGGTGGTTGGTCAACTGATTGGGGTTGGTAATTAACAACGGTGCTTGCCCTATTGGATGCGAGCCGCATCGACGTCGGTGTGACTGAAATCCAAACCTACGTATAGCAATGGCTCAGTATTGGCTTTTGCCAGCGCGTAAGAAAAGCAGTCGCCAAAGTTGAGTTGTGCCGGGTGTCCGC
>JBAXHK010000087.1:0-6185 GCA_037138935.1 Actinomycetes bacterium | reverse complement strand
GTCCCACCAAGTCGCGTTCGTTGGCCATAATTAGGCGGGCGAAGCGGCTGGAGAAGTTGTTGTTCACCGCCCACTCACCGAAGCGATCGCGGTCATCGACAGGAAAAGATTCATAGCTGATTTGAAAACAAACAAAAACGCCGACGTGCACCCAACAACGGGGATGCGGTTAGCTGCCGCAGCGGATGCCGACTTCATCATCAACCCTGACGGCCGGCACTCACCGGTCCCCCACGTTGATGGTGACCAGGAGCGCAATGAACCGCGCCTTCGCCTCGCTGACGTTCACGATCTGAGCCATGACGACATCGTGCCGTGCTCACGCGATCAAGTCAAAAAATCGGTTCCTCATCGCGGACTTTGAGTTCATAAATGGATACTCAGGCATCAGTACGAGGGCTTATCCGGCTCAATCTGGGCCACCCACGCATTGATCCCGCCACCAACATGGATGGCATCGGTGAAGCCGGCCCCATGGACAACAGCAAGTGCCTCTGCGGATCTGCCGCCCACCTTGCAGTACAGCACGATCTGCTTGTCATTTGGCAAGTTGGTGAGCGCTGAGCCATCAAGGAGCTGCCCCTTGGGGATGAGGGTGGCCCCGGGGATCTGCACGATCTCCCATTCGACTTCCTCGCGCACATCGATCAGCACGAAATCGCGGGTGCCAGCCTCGCGCTCATCAAGCATGGCTTTCAGTTGCACGACCGAGATAGTTGAATCACGGGCGGCTTCGGCTGCTTCCTCTGAAATGGTGCCGCAGAAAGCTTCATAGTCGATTAGCTCGGTAACAGTTGGGTTATCACCACACACTGCGCAGTTTGGATCCTTACGGATTTTTACTTGGCGGTAGGTCATCTCGAGGGCGTCATAAATCACTAGGCGACCTAGAAGTGGTTCGCCAATGCCGGCCAGCAACTTGATGGCTTCGGTGACCTGGATAGAACCGATTGATGCGCAGAGCACTCCGAGAACCCCACCCTCGGCGCAACTTGGCACCATGCCCGGTGGCGGTGGCTCTGGATAAAGGCAGCGGTAGCAGGGGCCGTACTCGGCCCAGAAAACTGATGCTTGCCCATCAAAGCGGTAGATGGAACCCCACACATAAGGCTTTCCGAGCAAGACGCAGGCATCATTTACTAGGTAGCGAGTCGCGAAGTTGTCGGTACCGTCAACGATTAGATCGTATTGGGCGAAAAGCTCCATTACATTTGAAGAATCCAGGCGCTCCTGGTGCATTTTCACATTCACATACGGGTTTGTCTCAAGCACCCGATCGCGCGCACTCTCGGCTTTCGGTCGCCCGATGTCCTTTTGGCTATGGATGATCTGGCGCTGCAAGTTCGACTCATCAACCACGTCGAATTCAACGATGCCAAGGGTGCCGACCCCGGCGGCCGCCAAGTAGAGAAGGGCTGGGCTGCCGAGGCCACCGGCGCCAACGCAGAGCACCTTGGCGTTCTTTAGGCGCTTTTGCCCAGCCATGCCTACGTCGGGGATGATCAAGTGGCGGCTATAGCGCCGTACTTCGTCAACTGTTAACTCAGCGGCGGGTTCAACCAGAGGGGGCAGGCTCATAGCGAGCACCCTAGCCAATTGCGCTAACGGGTCATCGGACCGTACTTGCAACTGCGAATCTCAGGCAATTCACCACGAAAACCTGCATTTATCAATTGAACTTTTTCCGAAATGCCGAAACCAGACTGAGTGCATGGGCTTCTGTGCGGCGGCATTGGACCGCCTACTCCTAACCACCCGCTGGGTGCGGCCAAGTGCCACTGGACTCGGTGATGCCACAGTCACTCCGCAGACCGGTGGAGCATGCGCCCAACACTGGAGTTGCTTCGAGGGCAGCGAGTAACAGCAGCTTCGGAGCCGGCGGATCAGACCCTTTCGGGTTACGAGTCCGCGGGCCGATCCGCATTAGAAGTACCACCTTGGGCAACCAAGTTGCGCAGCACCCTAAGGGCCACCGACAAAGTCGCAAGGTCGGTGACCTCTTGGTCAGCTATCTCCTCCAAGGTGGAGCGGGCTCGGCCCAGGCCCGCTTGGTGCGCCCCCTCCCAGGCCGCAATTCGGTCCGCCGGATCCATGGCTGGGTTAGTCGATCTGATCACCCGAACCGTTAATGCCGCGATCACTCCATAAAGATCACTGCGAAGGGCTTGTCGAGCCAGCGCCGCCCATCTATCCCCACGCGGCAGGGCCGTAATGCGCAGTAGTAGTTGGTCAACGTCATAGCGCTCGGAGATAGTGAAATAAAGCGGTAGCACACTGGCGACATCCTCACCGGACCGTCCGGCGATTTCCCGAATATCAAGTAGCGAGAAGGTATCAACGACTCCCGCAGCGGTGTCGGCGAGACTTACGGGGGCACCGGCCGCGACGAACCTCTTACTTAGGTTCAGCCAGCGGTCGGCTTCACTCCCCCGCAATGACTCGGGCACCTTGGCGGCGTAGTCACGCACGGTTGGCGCGAACCTGGCGATCTGCTCAGCGACATCGATTGAACTACCCCGGGTCTGGAGGAACCAGCGGGTTGCCCGATCCAGGAGCCTTCGGGTTTCAAGGTGGAGCAGGCATTGCGCCGAGGACGGGATGAGATTGTCTTGGGCGTCAATAGCATCCATTATTTGGGAAATACCGAAAATCTCAATAGCCGCGGAAGCCGCGCGCACCACCTCAAGTGCTGTTGCACCCGATTCTTCCATCGCCCGAAAGACCATGGTGATACCACCGAGGTTGATGATGCGATTGCAGGTGACAGTGCTGATGATTTGGGCGCGAAGTGGGTGGGTTGCAAGTTGCCGACCAAATTTCTCCGCGAGTAACGACGGGAAGTAGCGGCGCACCGCGATCTCAAACCAAGGATCGGCGCCAAGGCCCGCTTCGGTCAACGCCGCGGTCAGGGAAATCTTCGAATAGGCCAACAAGACAGCAAGCTCTGGTGAAGTAAGGCCCTCGCCCGCATGCTGGCGAGTTTGAAACTCCTGGTCATCCGGCAGATATTCAAGGGCCCGATTAAGGATCCCGCGCCGCTCCAGATCTTGGATCATTCGAAGGTGCACGCTAATCAAGGCGGCAGCGCCGGCGCGGGCGTTACCCAAGACCACATTTTGGCCGTAGTTGTCGGCCAATACGTGCATCGCTACATCAGGTGTCATCTTGGTGAGCAACCCATTGCGCTCATCAACACTGAGCTCACCAGCACGCACGAACTCATCCAGCAAGATCTTGATGTTCACTTCATGGTCTGAGGTGTCAACTCCAGCGGAGTTGTCGATCGCATCCGTATTAAGCCGGATCCCGGATCGGGCCGCCTCAACTCGACCCAATTGGGTTAGGCCCAAGTTACCGCCTTCACCAACCACCCGGCACCGCAGCTCATTGCCATTTCGGCGCACCGGATCATTGGCCTTATCGCCAACATCGGCATTGGTTTCGCTCTGGGCTTTGACGTAGGTGCCGATGCCGCCGTTCCAGAGTAGGTCAACCGGTGCCGCCAAGATAGCCCGAACCACCTCATTTGGGGTCAGCACATTTGCATCCGCTTCGATACCCAGCACCGAGCAGGCCTGCGGTGAAAGTGTTATTGACTTCTCGGCCCGGGAAAATACCCCGCCGCCGGCGGAGATGAGCGTTTCGTTGTAGTCGGCCCAACTGGAGCGCGGCAGCTCGAAGAGGCGCCTCCGCTCGGCAACCGATGCGGTGGTCTTCGGGCTCGGATCAATGAAGATATCGCGGTGATCAAATGCCGCCACCAACTTAATGTGTTCACTGAGCAGCATGCCATTACCGAAGACGTCACCACCCATGTCGCCGATGCCAACCACGGTGAAATCATCGGTTTGGGTATTAACACCTAATTCGCGAAAGTGCCGCATCACCGACTCCCAGGCACCGCGAGCGGTGATGCCCATGGCCTTGTGGTCATAGCCGTGAGACCCCCCTGATGCGAAAGCATCACCCAGCCAAAAGCTGTATTCGGCCGCGATCTCGTTAGCAAGGTCGGAGAAAGTGGCTGTGCCTTTGTCGGCGGCCACCACCAAGTAGGTGTCATCGCCATCACGGCGGACCACATCGATGGGTGGCACCACCACTCCAGCAACCAGATTGTCGGTGATGTCCAGCATCGCCGAGATGAACTCGCGGTAGGACGCTTTACCTTCGGTGAGCCAAGCATCGCGATCAAGGGCCGGGTCGGGGAGGTTGGCCGGGTAGAAACCACCCTTAGCGCCAACCGGCACGATTACCGCATTCTTTACCTCTTGAGCTTTAACCAAGCCGAGTACTTCGGTGCGGAAATCTTCGCGCCGATCACTCCACCTGATCCCACCGCGCGCCACCCGACCAAAGCGCAGGTGCACACCTTCAACCCGAGGCGAATAAACCCAGATCTCAAACATCGGCTTGGGCAGCGGCAAATCCGGCACCAGCGATGGATCAAGTTTGACCGAGAGCGCTTGTCGAGCATTCCCATTTTTGGCATAGGCATTGGTTCGCAAGGTGGCCGGCGGTAACACGCTGACGCCCGACGAGGCGGTCAGTGCCGCATCCTGCGTGTTCGAGTTGCAACTGCCGGCGGATCGTTTCGACCGCGACGTTTCGACGTGGCGAACGGTGGCCGATCTGGAGCAGCGGATCGCGACCGACAAGGCAGGAAAGCCTTCCCGCGAGGATAACGACCGGGAGAGGGCGAAGTTGGCCGCGTTGCAGAAAGCCGTCGAGGAGCAGCTGCTCGCGATGCGTCGCACTGTGGGGCTGGCCACCGAGCGCGTGACTTGCGAAACGCAGTGCGGTGAGATCAGGAAAGTGAATCCGCATTTGTTCGGCAACGGCGTGTTGTCAAACAATGAATGGGCCGCTGTCCGTAGTTGAATCTGCGAAACTGAACATCACATCGAGCATGGAGGATGTAGCGTGAGGATTGAGACGACGACTCTGTTGCAGTCAGGTATCCCGCACCGCAAGGTACTGTTTTCCGACGAGACGGCTCGCGGTCTGCATCGAGCCGATGACCGCACCCGCGCCGGTATCTGGCGCAGTGCGATCGAGGTGGCCGAGTGGGCGCGTACTCTCGTGTTTTGCCAGCCTGACGCCAAGCGCCTCGCGCCTCGGCCGGAGGATGGCGAAGTGGAGGTGCGGTGATGCACTGGCCTACTACGTTCGATGAGTACGTCGCCGCGTTCGATGTCGTTCCGACGACGCCAGACGCATACCTGCGGCGGTTTGTGCCGGGCTTCGCCCGCGAAAACGATTGGCGCATGAAGTTGCCCGCAGAGTGCTCCCAAGCGCTCCGCGAGGCGGTTCGTGCCGCTCGTCGTCCAGGCGGATCGACTGTGTCTGCCGGGCGCGGCCGGCATTACACGTCGAGCGGCTCTGGCCTTGCCCCGTCGCGCCCGGCACCTGCACGGCGGGCCTCCACGCCCTCGACCGCCGTGCGGGCTGCCGGCCCGATCACTGAGTTGCGCCGGTCGTCTAGTTCGCCCGGCACGATCGCGGGTTACGCGGCGATGTTTAATCGACCGTCGGTGCCGATCAACGGCTTCGTCGAGACACTTGCACCGAGCGCGTTTCGCTCCACGCTGCAACGCGTCGCCAATGGCGAGCACGATGTGCTCGCGCTCACTGAGCACGACACGAAGAATCTGTTGGGGCGGATGTCGGCTCGCAACTTGACGTTGACCGAAGACGGCGTTGGGTTGCGGTTCGTGCTCGAGTTGCCCGACACGCAGTTGGGCCGCGACGTGCGTGAACTCGTCGGGCGCGGCATCCTGCGTGGAATGAGTTTCAGTTTCTCGGTCGTCCGCGAATCGTGGGCGAAGGGCGACGGTGGCCGCAGTCGTCGCACGGTGCATGACTTGACGATGTACGAAGTGAGCGTCGTCGGCTCGCCTGCGTACCCGTCCACATCGGTATCGGCAACGAGGGCGGCACGGTGTGCTAAGGACGATGCGTTTTGGACTGCGTCTCGACTGCGTGCCGTGGCGGCACGACCGACGCGAGGAGCGGCTGCCATAGCCGTCACACGTTCGACGCCAGACCGAGAGTGGCGGTAAAGGCGGTATCGTTTGAGCCGGCCGGCTGAGTCTGCCGGCGGTCGTGCTGGCATCGTTCGTGGCGGGCATCGAGGTTGGCGGTGACGACCTGGGGCACCGGCTCGTGGCCGACGGGCTGGCATGGCA
>JBAXHK010000086.1:0-6187 GCA_037138935.1 Actinomycetes bacterium | reverse complement strand
GTCGCGACCAAGATGCCAGTTCGTCTTGCATCGGCTGGCCAGCGGGGATCTCCTCGGGCCGCAGTTCGAGAATCACCTCCGGCGCGCGCGCCAGGATCGTCTCGGTGGATACCTGCACCGACTCCTTGTCGATGTCATTGAACACATCGTCTCCACCGGCGATCTCGAGCATGTCGTGCAGGAATCCCCGACCGCCGCTGACATACATGTTCCGCAGCGTCTTGGGTTCGCGCGAGAAGACCAAGAGCGTCTTCGGCCGACGCTTGCCTGCGACACGCGCGCGCACCGCCGACAAACGCGAATGGGCCGTAAGCCTGGGCGCTGACGCTGCATTCGAGACTGGTGAACGCTTGCCCGGCAAGGTTGATGCGGTCATGGAGACCGTTGGTGAGGCCACCTGGGATCACTCACTTAAGGCATTGCGTCCGGGTGGCACGATCGTGATCTCTGGAGCGACTTCTGGTGCAAATCCGCCGGCAGATCTAAATCGTGTTTTCTTTTTGCAACTAAATATCGCTGGGTCCACCATGGGTACGGCCGCTGAACTTCGCGAACTTGTTGACTTATTGGTGCGCACCGGGGTGCGCCCAGTTATTGATCGCGAGTTGCCGATGGAGCAGGGGGCCGAGGCTTTCGCTGCGATGGCCTCCGGTGATGTGCACGGTAAACTCGTGCTCACAGTGGGGTAGTCTTGCACCCGCTCGCCCAGAGTTTGTGAGTCGGTAAGTTGCCAATGCGTGATCGGAGTTGGGTGAAAAAGTTCAATACTCTGGGCGTCGCAGGGGCGATTGATCTTGTCAAGAACGAAACCCAGCAGCAGGCGGCGGTTATTTCCTCGTACTGGCGCAAACCTAAAGCCGGTACGCGCTTGGCCCTTGAGGTAGATCCTGATGACGACTGCATCACTCGGGTCCTGTTGTCTGGTCAGCCGTGGGAGTCTTGGCTCACGCCCTATCTCATTCGATATTGCGATCGGGCAAAGGTGAGCTTGGATGTCGGTGCCAATATTGGCACCCATACGCTCACCCTTGCCCGGCAATCACTTGAAGTACATGCATTTGAACCCCAACTGCGGGTATTTGAAATCCTCTCGCGCAATATTGCTGAATTCGGCAACGTAACCGCGCACAATTTGGCGGCCGATAACGCCCCGGGCACCGCCAGGATGAAAGCCCCAACCAAAAATGTGGGGGCTACTGAAATTGCCATTGACGGCACCGGTGAGGCGATTAACTGTGTCCGTATTGACGACATGAATTTCTCGGCGCCGGTCGGGTTTATGAAGATTGATGTGGAAAAACATGAGATGGAAGCCCTAGAAGGGGCACTTGGGACGGTGCGGCGAGATCGTCCAGTAATCATCATGGAAGACCAAGTCCACGCCCGCGCTTTACTTGAGCCCCTCGGCTACCGGTGTCGTCGCATCGCTCTCGTTGACTTCCTGTGCTTGCCCGCTGAGCATAGCCGGCAGCGTTAAAGTCGGTTGAGTGACTTAGTCATCTTCATCTTCATCATCTAGGCGTGCCAGCCACGTCGCGAATCTTTCGATAGGGGTTTCGAACTCTGGATTTAGATCAACAAACTCGCGAAGACGCTCGGCTAATACTTCGATCGCCATTGATTCTTCACCGCGCCTGCTTTGTAGTTCTTCTATCCCGCGATCAGTGAAATACATGTACGCTCCCGCTAATTTGCCGTATCGAATGCGCGTTCGACAATTGCCGCCTGCTCGACTTCATGTCGGTGGTGTGATCCGACGGCAGGGGAGGATGATCTTTCGCGACTAATTACTGTTACCTCCCGGTTGATAATCTCCGGTAGGTTCAGGGCAATGAAACTCCAAGCACCCTGGTTTGCCGGCTCTTCTTGCACCCACCGTATCTGCGCATTCGGCATCTGTTCAAGCTCTGGCGGCAAGGTGCGATATGGCAGTGGGTAAAGGCGCTCGAGGCGGATCACCGCGACATCGGTGCGGCCGGTGGCCTCACGGTGAGCAATTAAGTCGTAGTAGACCTTTCCACTGCACAGCAACACGGTTTTGACTCCAGCTGGATCAACTGTGCTATCAGGTAGCGTCGGCTGGAAGTGCCCGTTTTCGAATTCAGATTTACTTGAGACCGCAAACTTTGCGCGCAGCAATGATTTAGGCGTGAAAATCACGAGGGGGCGCGTTAATTTGCTCAGCACCTGCCAGCGAAGTAGGTGGAAGTATGAGGCGGGAGTTGAAGGCATCGCAACGGTCATGTTGTCTTGCGCGCATAACTGCAGGTAACGCTCGACTCGGGCCGAGGAGTGGTCTGGGCCTTGGCCTTCTTGCCCATGAGGCAGTAACAGGGTCACGGCTGAACGCTGGCCCCATTTTTGCTCACCAGAGGAGATGAATTCATCGATAATTGTCTGAGCCCCATCGGCAAAGTCACCGAACTGGGCCTCCCAGATAACTAGTGCATCCGGGCGGGCAACGGAGTAGCCGTATTCAAAGCCCAATGCGGCAAACTCACTTAGTAGTGAGTCGTAGACATATAACTTTGCGCCATCGCGGTAGCACTGCTTGAGCGGCTTATATTGCCAACCGGTCTCTTTGTCGACGATGACCATATGCCGATGTCCGAAAGTACCGCGCCTGGAGTCCTGGCCCGCCAATCGCACGGTACGGCCCTCCATCAACAGTGACCCCACGGCAAGTGCCTCGGCCATACCCCAGTCGATGGCATCATCGGCGACCATCTGCGCTCTGCGCTGGAGTTGCGGTGCGAGCCGTGGGTGAATAGTGAAGTCTGCCGGCATCGTCAACTGTGATGTAATTACTGTTTCGATTTGCGCACTGGTGATACCTGAAACTACTTCTGCGGCGGGCCCTTGAAGCTCAAGTTCACGCTGTCCACCGCTTATGATGTCTTGGTCGTGGATTCCAAAAGCAGTTGCATCCGAGCCGTGGGTTTCTTGGAAGATCTTTTCGAGGTGCTCCTGGAAGTGCTTCAAAGCACTCTCGGCTTCATCTACTGTGATGTCTCCGCGCCCGACAAGACCCTCGGTGTAGTGCTTGCGCACTGATCGTTTGTTGTCGATGATCGCGTACATCAGAGGTTGGGTGAGCGAGGGGTCGTCGGCTTCATTGTGGCCGCGGCGGCGGTAGCACACGAGGTCAACAACTACGTCTTTGTGGAACGCCTGCCGGAACTCGAAAGCCAATTGGGCAACTCGCACCACGGCCTCGGGGTCATCGCCATTCACGTGGAAGATCGGTGCCTGCACCATGCGGGCAACGTCAGTGGCATAGACCGAGGATCTACCGTATTTCGGGCTGGTGGTGAATCCAACTTGGTTGTTTACCACGATATGCACGGTTCCGCCGGTGCGATAACCCTGCAACTGTGAAAGATGCAAGGTCTCGGCAACAACACCTTGCCCAGCAAAGGCGGCATCGCCGTGCATGAGTACGGGTAAAATGTCGTAGACGCGGTCACTCGGGAGGAGATCCTGCTTGGCGCGCACGATTCCTTCGAGAACCGGGTTAACCGCTTCAAGATGTGAGGGGTTAGCGGCGAGATAGACCGCGGTTTGCGCGCCACCGGGTGCTGTGTAGGTGCCGGTCGTGCCCAAGTGGTACTTAACATCGCCCGAGCCTTGAACCGACTCCTCGCCATACTGGCCCTCGAACTCACGGAAGATCTGTGCGTAAGACTTACCGGCAATATTTGTCAGCACATTTAGCCGGCCGCGGTGTGGCATTCCGATTGCAACTTCAATGATGTTCTCGTTTGCGGCTCTATCAAGAACTGCATCGAGGAGCGGAATTAGGGATTCAGCCCCTTCCAATGAGAAGCGCTTTTGCCCCACATATTTAGTTTGCAAGAATGACTCGAGAGCTTCAGCCTCATTAAGTTTATGGAGTATTCGCAGTTGTTCGTCGCGATCGGGCTTTGCATGCGGTATCTCGACGCGATCTTGAATCCACTGGCGTTGCCCGGGATCTTGGATATGCATATATTCAATGCCGACGGTGCGGGTGTAGGAGTCTCGCAGCACGCCGAGAATTTCACGGAGTTTCATCAAAGGCCTACCGCCGAAACCGCCCGTGGCAAATTCACGGTCTAAATCCCAAAGGGTCAGATCATATGAAAGTACATCGAGGTCGGGGTGGGTGCGCTGCTGGTATTCGAGGGGGTCGGTATCGGCCATGAGGTGGCCGCGCACCCGATAAGCGTGGATGATTTCCTGGACCCGCACAGTTTTGCTGAGGTCGGTTTCATGGCTGGCCGAGATGTCCTTGGCCCAGCGCACCGGCTCATATGGGATGCGAAGGGACCTAAAGATCTCATCATAGAAATCACCTTCGCCGAGCAGCAGCTGGTGGATTCTGCGCAAAAACTCACCGGATTGGGCACCTTGAATAACGCGGTGGTCATAGGTTGAAGTCAATGTGAGGATCTTGGAGACCGCGTTGCGGGCGATGGTCTCGGCCGATGCGCCTTCCCACTCCGCTGGATACTCCATTGCCCCAACGCCGACAATGCAGCCCTGGCCCATCATCAGCCTTGGGACCGAATGAGTTGTACCGATGGTGCCAGGATTAGTAAGCGAGACGGTGGTGCCGGTAAAATCCGCTACCGTTAATTTGCCGCCACGGGCTTTGCGGACAATCTCTTCATAGGTGGCCCAGAAACCGGCGAAGTCCATGTCCTGCGCCCCTTTAATGTTCGGGACGAGAAGCTGCCTGCTGCCATCGGGTTTAGCGAGGTCAATGGCCAAGCCGAGATTAATGCTGTTAGTGGTGACAATCGCGGGTTTGCCATCGGCCTCTTGATATGCGGCATTCATAGCCGGTACCTCTTTTGCGGCCCGCACTATCGCGTAGCCGATGACATGGGTGAAGGAGATTTTGCCACCGCGGCCGCGGGCCAGGTGGTTATTGATGACAACCCGGTTATCGATTAGCAACTTCGCGGGGACCGAGCGCACGCTGGTGGCCGTTGGGACCGCCAGGCTAGCTTCCATGTTGGTGACCACGCGCGCGGCTGGGCCTTTAAGTGCCGACGTGGTTGAGGTGGCGGAGGTGGTGGCGGTTAACGTGGCTGTCGGCAGCACCGGGGGCGTTTCGGCGGCAGGGATGGCGGCAGGGATGGCGATGGTCAGTGGGGATTGGTCACTTGGCGAATAGCCCTCGAAGAACTCCCACCAGGCGGGGTCAACACTTGATTTGTCGGTGATGAACTGCTGGTAGATCTCGTCAACCAACCATTCATTTGGACCAAAACTGGCTAGACGGCGCTCGGGGTTGGCGCGCCCGTCGTCGTTGACCACGGTGTCCTTTCGGGTGAATGCCGGCCCGCAATTGCGTGGCTCCGGCAATTTGCCTTTCGACAACCTAACTTTAGTGCAAGGGGCAGGCAACTACGCTGATCACGTACCAACAGATCAGGTGATGTCGCGGCGCAGCGTGGTGAGCGAAGCCAAAGTGCCGAAGAGTACGGCGTAGCCGATGAGCACGATCACCCCAGCCGCGGTGGGCAAAATATCCTCGCCACCACGGCCGGTCACATTGGTGGTCTGGAGCACCGCATCAAGTGCCCCCCCGGGTAGCCATTTGCCAATCCAGTCCACGAATACGGTTATCAGGGCCTCGACAATCAGCACCCACACCAGTGCGCCAACAACCGCGGCGACCTGAATGCGGATAAGGGCGCCGACTGAAACCCCCACGAATGCGTAGATCGCAAACGCTAGGACAACTCCACCTAAAATCTGCAGTGCGATGGTGGCATCGACCGGCGCGTGCGCCTCGCTTGAGAGTGCGATCAAGGTGACCACTAAACTTGAAGCGAAGGCAATGAGCCCAAGGGTGGCGCCCAGAAGTGCGTAGGCCATGCCTTTTGCGATCAGCACCCTCGGGCGTTTCGGCGTTACCAGGAAGGTAGATGTGATCGTCATATGACGGTATTCACCTGTCATACCGATGATTCCAAGAATCAAGATGAAAATCGAGGAGGAACCGGCGGCTCCAAGAATGTTTGTCACATAGGCCGGATCAAGTAAGAAGTTCACGTCGGTGCTGACGTCCATTGCGCGCGGGGTCAAGAAGACGAGTAGAACGACATTTAGGGCGCTGAAGGCCACGGTGGCGATAGTTAGCCATAGCAGCACCTTGGTGGTGGTTACTTTACGGAACTCAGAACGCACCAAGGCC
>JBAXHK010000085.1:0-6207 GCA_037138935.1 Actinomycetes bacterium | reverse complement strand
TGCCGCGAGCATTGGTCTAAGCGCTACCGATCTGGTGCTAATGCAGGGTGTACACGGTGCCAACGTTGTGGTGGTGGAGCAGGGCTCGCCAGGGCTGCCCGGGGCACCTGGCTTTGATGCGCTGGTTACCAAAACACCAGGGGTGGGCCTAGTAGCACTTGCCGCTGATTGTGTGCCAATAGTTCTCGCCGATGTTGCCAATCAAGTCATTGGCGCAGTGCACTGTGGCTGGCGCGGCTTAGCTGCTGGAGTGGTGCCGGCGGCGCTGGCTCAGATGCATGAACTGGGCGCAGATCAGATACACGCGGTAATCGGGCCCTCGATCTGCGCGAATTGCTACCCGGTGCCACCGCAGCGGGTACTTGAACTTATTGGTGCGCTTTCGGCGTCCGTAGCGGCTGTGGCGTGCCCAAAATTCGCGGGGGTAGGCCCGGAAATGGCGGTGGCGTGTATCGACGTGGGTGCGGGTGTGCGGGCCCAACTTGCCGAATCCGGGGTCACCGCACTCACCCTTGCCGGCTGTACCGCGCACAGCGAAGGCCTGTTTTCGTATCGCCGTGATGGGCAGACCGGACGCCAAGGCATGTAGATCCGATTAGGTGATCCGATTAGGTGATCCGATGAGATCATTAGCACTATGAGTGCAACGCGACGAGCCGAGTTGGCCGAAAACCTTGGCTTAGTGCAGGCGCGCATCGCGCGGGCCTGCGAGGCCGCGGGGCGTGACCTAGCCGAGGTACGGCTGATTGTGGTAACGAAGACTTTCCCGGCAAGTGACGTGCACCTACTTGCTGAATTGGGGGTGGGGGATGTCGGTGAAAACCGAGATCAGGAAGCTCGAGCTAAGTGGTCCGAGTGCACTGACCTGCCACTGCGCTGGCATTTAATTGGCCAACTTCAGCGAAATAAGGTCAACTCGGTACTTCATTGGGCCGATGTCGTCCAGACGGTGGATCGACCTGAACTAGCCGAAGCACTCAATACCGCCGCCGAGCGGGTGGGTCGGCGGTTAGGTGTCATGGTTCAGGTGGCCCTGGATATCCCGTTACAAAGTGCCCGGGGCGGTTGCGCACCGGCAGATGTGCCGGCTTTGGCACGGTACCTGCTTTCACTAGGTCACCTAGATCTCACCGGGGTAATGGGGGTGGCGCCACTTCTAGGGGAGCCGGCGGCGGCATTTACGCGGCTGGCCCAGGTGGCTGGGATAGTGCGTGAACTCACACCGGGCGCCGATCAGATCTCCGCTGGGATGAGCGGTGATCTTGAAGAGGCGATCGCCCAGGGCGCGACACAAGTTCGCATTGGGGGCGCAGTGCTCGGGAACCGGCCCAGCCTGCCGTAAGGTCAAAGGGTTAGTTGGGGCAAACCGATGTGGAGGATGACGTGGCTGGCGCGATGCGCAAGATGGCCGTCTACCTAGGCTTAGTTGAAGACGCCGAGGTCGAGGAGTACGACGACTACGACGACGTACGCCGTGATGTGCGCAACCGCGACACCCGATCAAGTGAGCGTCGGGGTTACGACGACCACCCCGAAGACCGCACGTCCACAAGAAACGTGCGTTCGGTTTCGGACTCACGTGCGGTTCGGACCTTCCGCAGCGATGATCAGCCGGCGGAGCGTCGACCGATGGCGCCAGCAGCGGCCGACATTAGCCGCATCGAAACCATTCACCCGCGTAGCTACAACGACGCCCGCCGTATCGGTGAGGAGTACCGCGAGGGGGTGCCGGTCATCATGAATCTTTCCGAGCTTGACGACAGTGACGCCAAGCGGATTATCGACTTTGCAGCCGGGCTGGTATTTGGTCAGCGCGGGGCAATTGAGCGAGTTACCAACAAAGTGTTCTTGCTCTCGCCGGTTAATGTTGATGTGGGGGAGGCTGCGCGCGAGCAGGTAGCGCAGGACGGTTTCTTCAATCAGAGCTAGTTTTACACTTGCTCGATAGCCGCCAAACACTATGCAGGGAGTCAATAAATGAGCGCCATCGGGCAATTGCTCGCGACGGCGCTTTGGATTTACTGGCTGCTTTTCATTGTGCGAATCGTATTTGACCTAGTGCAGGCATTCGCACGTTCTTGGCGCCCTCGAGGCCCAATCTTGCTGATCGCCGAGGCGATTTACACCGTGACCGATCCGCCGCTTCGGGTCCTTCGCCGAATCATCCCTCCGCTGCGACTTGGTTCTATTCAATTTGATCTGGCTTTCTTAATCATTTTAATCCTGTTGCAGGTGCTAATTAATTTCGCACTGCTGCTCTAGCTGTTATTTAACATTTTATAGGAGGAGGTTCACATGCCATTAACTCCTGCCGAGGTGCGGGCAACGCAATTTGCAACGACACGGGTTCGTTCCGGATATGACGTTGGTGAAGTAGATGCGTTTCTTGACATCGTTGAAGCTGATATTGCTTTATTAAGTGGCGACTTGCAGCAGGCGCGCGATGAATCCGCGGTATTGCGTAGCCAATACAGCCAACTTCAATCGCGATTACGAAGCGCTGAGCTTGACTTGGCCGCCGCGCGTGAGCGTGCCTCATCGGCGAGTGCACCTGAAATTCGCCGCGAAACCGTCGAAATTATCAGACCTGACCCTGCGCTATTTACCGGAGATGCGGCCGAAGTAATGAAAATTGCGCAGGTGACCGCGGATGAAATAATCGGATCGGCCCGAAAGCAGGCGCAGCGCATTCGCACTGATTTGCGTAGCCGCCTGGAGACTCAACTGAGCGAACTAAGGGACTTAGAGGCTACCGATACGTAGTTTGATCGCCGTTTCGGGAACCTCAACTACATAATTCGCGGTTTCCGGCCAGTTATCTCCAACTTGAACCATGTTCGGGGCAAGTACTTCAGCGCCAATCATTTCACCGTGTTCAGACATAGTTGCGAGCACATCCTCATCGGCACTTGACCAGTAGACGCTGATGCGGTCGGCGACATCTAAACCAGAATTCTTGCGCGCTTCTTGGATGGCTCGCACGATCTCGCGCGCTAACCCGGCTCGGCGTAAATCATCAGTGATGGTGAGGTCGAGTGCGATGCTTTCGCCCGCATCGGCGGCCACCGCCCAACCTTCACGTGGCGTCTCAGTTATCACGACGTCACTCTCGGCGACACTTACTTCACCGAGCCCGGAAACAGTTAATGTGGTGGACCCGCTAGCTCGTACCTCGGCCAGTAAGGCCGCTGGATCACTTGCTGCGATTGCCGCTGCAACTGCAGGAGTTTGCTTGCCGAAGCGTTGCCCCAGTGACCTAAAGTTGGCTTTGACGCTGGTGTCGACTAAACCAGCGCCGCCGTCATCAAGGGATTCAAGTGTGCTGATATTGAGTTCTTCGCAAATCTGCTCGCGCAACTGTGCTGAGAGCTCCGACCAGCCGGTTGCCGAAACCAAAGCGCGACCAAGTGGTTGGCGGGTGCGTACTCCACTTGATGCGCGGGCGGCTCGACCTAGTTCGACAATCCGCCTGACAAGTGCCATATCAGTGCCAAGTTGTTCATCGATTGCCTCAGCAGTTACCTCAGGCCAAGTGGCCAGGTGGACCGACTTTGGTGCGCTGGGGTCGGTACTGCGGAATAGGTCTTGCCAAACCCTTTCAGTGATAAAGGGGGTGAAAGGGGCAAGGCACAAAGTTGCGGTGCGCAGCGCCTCATGCAAGGTAGCAAGCGCTGCCGGGTCACCATCCCAAAAGCGGCGGCGCGAACGGCGCACATACCAATTGGAAAGATTGTCAATAAAAGTCGAAAGCAGGCGGCCGGCGCGTTGAGTGTCGAAAGCCTCGAGAGCCTGATCAACATCGCGGGCAAGTTGGTTCGCTTCAGAAATAACCCAACGATCGATAACCGGGCGCTGAGAGGGGTCAGGGGCCAGGGCGGAGGGCTCCCACTGTGAAAGCCTGGCGTACAAGGAAAGGAATGAAACCGTATTCCAGTAGGTCAGCAGCGTCTTGCGAACAACATCGCCAATCGCGGCATGGCCAACCCGGCGCGCCTGCCATGGTGATCCACTCGCCAGCATGAACCAGCGCACGGCATCGGCGCCGTGTTCATTCATTAAGCCAATAGGTTCAAGTACGTTGCCGAGATGCTTTGACATCTTGCGGCCATCTTCGTCCAAGATATGCCCGAGGCAGACGACATTCTTGTAGGACGACTCTTCGAAAACTAAGGTGCCGATGGCCATCAGTGTGTAGAACCACCCGCGAGTTTGGTCAATTGCCTCGCAGATGAAGTCGGCTGGGTATTGGGCCCGAAATGAATCCGCATTTTGCAATGGATAGCCCACCGCGGCGAAGGGCATTGCGCCTGAGTCATACCAGCAGTCAATAACCTCGGGCACGCGATTGGCGGTAAGACCGCAGGTGGGGCAGGGCAGCGTGATGTCATCGACATAAGGCCGGTGCGGGTCGATGGCACTGACGTCGACGCCGGCAAGCTCACTCAGTTCGGCCATTGAAGCGACCGCCGTTAGGTGCCCATCGGGGCAGCGCCAAATAGGTAGTGGGGTGCCCCAGTATCGGTTACGTGATAGCGCCCAATCAACGTTGTTGTTTAGCCAGTCACCGTAGCGGCCCCACTTGATGCTGCCAGGAAACCAATTGGTCTTTTCGTTTTGCTCAAGGAGTTGATCCTTGATTGCCGTGGTGCGGATATACCAGGACGGCTGTGCGTAATAGATCAACGGGGTGTGGCAGCGCCAGCAGTGCGGGTAAGAGTGCTCGTACTCCACATGCTTGAACATCAAGCCGGCCGCGGACAACGTCGTGATGAGTCCGGCATCGGCCTTTTTGAAGAATTGGCCTCCCACGACCGGTATATCCGGGGCGAAGTGACCATCGGGTAGAACCGGATTTACCACGGGTAATCCATAGGCCCGGCAGGTGAGTAAGTCATCGGCACCGAATGCGGGGGCTTGATGAACAAGGCCGGTGCCGTCCTCGGTTGTTACGTAATCAGCGAGAACCACGTAATGTGCGTCCGGAATTTCGACATAGTCGAATGGGCGCCGATAGGTGAGGCGTTCAAGTTCAGTGCCGGGCATGGTTGACAAGACGGTGACCGGCTCAGCGAAGACTTGCTCTAGTAGCGCGACTGCTACCACCAGAGTTTCGCCATCAACAGTTTTTACCACTGCGTACTCTGCGGTTGGTTTGACTGCGACCGCGGTATTTGAGACTAATGTCCAGGGGGTTGTTGTCCAGACTAAGAAAGCAGCACCCGGGTAGCTCCTGAGAAAGTTAGTGTCGGTAACGGGGAATCTCACGTAGACCGAAGGGTCAATAACGGTCTCGTAGCCTTGTGCGAGTTCATGGTCAGAAAGCCCGGTACCGCAGCGCGGGCAATAAGGTGCGACGCGGTGATCTTGAACTAGTAGACCTTTGTCGAAGATTTGTTTTAGCGACCACCAAACACTTTGAATGTAATTTGGGTCCATGGTCCAGTACGCGGCATCGGTATCGACCCAATAGCCCATGCGGGTGGTCATTTCGGTGAATTCATCAACGTGACGAAGCACCGGCTCCCGGCAGCGGGCATTGAACTCAGCGACCCCATAAGCCTCTATGTCTTGCTTCCCGGTGAACCCGAGCTCCTTTTCGACGAAAAGCTCAACCGGCAGGCCATGACAATCCCAGCCGGCTTGGCGGGGGACATGGAAGCCCTTCATGGTGCGGTACCGCGGGAAGACGTCCTTAAATACCCGGGCTTCGACATGGTGGGTGCCAGGAGTGCCATTTGCGGTGGGTGGGCCCTCGTAAAAGACCCAGGGGGGTCGGCCCTGACTTTGGGCTACCGAGGCGGCAAAGACACCCTCACGCTCCCACATCTCCAAAACCTCGTGCTCCAGGGCAGGTAGATCGACCTGCGCGGGGACGGGCCGGTACATGGTGATCCTTTCGGGGGATTGGCGGTCGGGGGATTCGCGGTGGTTCGAGTATGCAGGATATCGGCCGTATCGATGGCCTCGGTGGCCCGCTGCGGCGTGGTTCGCTCGGATCTGGGCCGCGGCCGTCTATAGTCCGGCTCGTTCGAGGTTATTAGCAAGGGGGAGTCGTGGCCGTAAAAAAAGTGACGCCCGCGAAGAAGGCTGCGCCGGTTAAGAAGGCTGCGCCGGTTAAGAAGGCTGCGCCGGTTAAGAAGGCTGCGCCCGCGAAGAAGGCTGCGCCCGCGAAGAAGGCTGCGCCCGCGAAGAAGGCTGCGCCCGCGA
>JBAXHK010000084.1:0-6383 GCA_037138935.1 Actinomycetes bacterium | reverse complement strand
TGAGAAGGACGGAGCACTAAATGCCAAATAGTGATATTGCTACCCCAGTAAGTTCAGCGCCGACTGATCGGCTCGCACTCGGTGTTGGCCTGGTGCGGCCCGGCGCGGCCGGCGACCTAAACCCATCTATTGTGTTTGTAAAGTGTCTCTGTGCACCCTACGTTTGTTTTGAGGGTAATGACGAGTAGCACCCTTCCCCGACACTAAGTGGGGTGTTTAACCCTTGTTGCAGGGATAGGTAGAAATGAAAGAACCCCTCGTCTCCGAAGGGTTCATCGTGGAGTGTACAAGACGCGACCCGTTCAAGCCACCTTGATCACGTCCAGCGTTTCGCCCTCCATGCGCAATCGGAGCGTGTAACCGGAAATGTTCATCTTGGTGGTAAATAAAACTGCCCCGCTTGTCTTCGTGTCAACGCTCACCCGAGCCCCGCTCCCACGACTATCGCGTCATAGGTTCGCGTCAAGGATGCCTCCTGTAACTAAGCGCATTCGACGGTTGGTTGGATCGTAGAACGGAGTTAGTGAAACGGTGGCAGGTTGTGGAATTCCTTTGCACTGAATGGCAAAGCTTGAATTGAGGTCGATTGCCGGGTCGATCACTCCAATGCCAACGGACCGCTGCAGCGTGTGCCCGTATGCCCCACTAGTGAGCCGACCTACTGGTTTACCATCCGCAAGGATGGCTTCCTCATGAACGAGGTAGACATCTGGATCGTCGAGTAACACGTGAACGGTCCGGTGTCTGGGGTTACTGGGATCGAGTCGACTCAGTGCGTCGCTGCCATGGAAAGTTGCCTGTCGATTCTTACGGATAGTAAATCCGAGTCCAGCGGAGTAGGGGTCATCATGTGGCCCGATGTCGTGTCCGAGATGGCGGTAACCCTTCTCAACCCGTAAGGAATCGAGCGCGAAGGATCCAACCGGTCGAAGACCAAGATCATCGCCCTCGGAGAGCAATGCTTGGTAGACGTTGACGGCTAGATCCGAAGGGACATACAGCTCGTAGCCCAACTCACCGGAGAAACTCAACCGCAGAGCCAAGCCGAGTCCATCCCCTACCTCGACAACGCGGCCCGTATAGGGCGGATGCGCGTCGTTAGACCACAAGTCTGGAGAGACTCGGGAAAGGAGCTCTGCGCTCTTGGGCCCCATGACAGCGATAGTCGCGGTTGCCGTGGTGATGTCGTGTACGGAAGCGGCGAAGCCTCGTGCTCGACGATTCAGGAGCGAAAACGTCTTAGTGTGACTCGCTGAGGGTGTAACAACCATGAAGCGATCGTGAGCCAGTCGGGTAATCGTTCCGTCCAATTCGATTCCGCCGCCGGAGTTCAAAAAGAGTGTGTAGACAACCCGACCAACAGCGACGTCTACATCAGCTGTCACCGCACTATCACACACAGCGAGCGCCTGGGGACCGGAGACTTCAAATTTTGCGAAAGCACTGAGGTCGAGCACACCGACACCTGTCCGAACGGCGTGATGCTCAAGGGCAACCTGATCAAACCACCCTGGCTTGGCGAAAGAGTACGAATCTTCAACGGTTGGCCCGCCGAACCAGATGGCACGCTCCATGCCATTGATCTCGCCGAACCGGGCGTCGAGCTCGGCGAGGACAGCGTGCAATGGGCCACGTCTAACCCCGCGGGCCGTTTGGGACTGGTAGTTAGGCCAATGCAGTGCGTAGAGCCGACCAAGGCTCTCCCGGGTTCGCTCATGTAGATAGCGCCGATTGCTCTGATGCCGGGAAAAGCGCTGGACATCGACAAGTGTGGAGTCGAAGTCTGGATGACCATTCATAATCCACGAGGCCAACTCCCGTCCTACCCCCGGGGCGTAGATGATTCCCTGCGAATTCATGCCAGCGGCAACGAATAGATTCTCGACCTCCGCAGTTTCCCCAATTAGCAGGTTCGTATCCGGTGTGAAACTCTCGGGTGCGTTCAACAAACGGTCGTATCCGACTTCTGCAAGAACTTGAATTGTGCGCTCTGCTTGCGAACGGACAGGTTGAAAGTGTTCCCAATTAGGGTCAAATTCCGCAAAGCCAGAGGTGACAATCTCCGGCGTGGATCGAGGAATTCCCTTTGGCTCGAAGGCGCCAACCAGAAGCTGATCACCTTCGGTGCGGACGTAGTAACTGTTATCAACATCACGTAAGACCGGTAGTGGCTGCTGCAGTTTAAAAATACTGTTAGATCTCACATGGACGTGCTCGGCTGCGAAAAGTGGTAGGTGCACACCAGCCGAGAAGGCAAGATCTCTACTCCACAACCCACAAGCGAGCACTACATAGTCGGCGTGTACATCGCCATTGTCCGTTCGAACTCCTCGGATCACTCCATCGGATGTTAGGAGTTCGTGAACTCGAACATGTTCACGAATGGCTACACCGAGTAATGATGCTTCCCTTGCCAGAGCGATGGCCGCATAACCCGGGTTGACGTACCCATCATCGGGAAAATGTAATCCAGCAAGGACTCCTGACATGTCGGCAAGAGGCCAAAGACCGGCGATCTCTTCCTTGGTTATGAGTGCCGAGGCGACACCGCAAAGTTGTGCCGTGTCATGTGCATCGATTATTTCATCAACCCGCCCCGCAGTGCGCGCGATGGTGACGGAGCCCGGCTGTGTTAGGCCCAGATCGGTCTTACTCTGCAAACGGGAGTACAGATCTGGTCCGTACTGCGCTAGGCGCGTCAGGGATACAGAACCCCGGGCATTTGCGATGAGACCTGCCGCGTGCCAGGTTGTCCCACTGGTCAGGACATTGCGTTCAATTAGGAGCACGTCAGCGAAACCGAGTTTTCCGAGGTGGAAAGCAACACTTGAACCAACAATTCCGCCACCCACCACGACCACCGACGCGCGCTTGGGGAGCGGGTCACGCGCCTGCGAAGTGATGAGCGCAGCACTTAGCGTCCTGTCAGCGAGCCGATCCATCCCCCCATCATTACCCATAAGTGGTACGGAATGCAGGATTTGGCGACGAACTCCTTCAGCGTTCGCGCACTAGCATTGAAGGGTGTCCAGTACTGACTGGAACCGAATCAAGGCCAATGCGGCAGATTACCTCTGGCAATTACGGTGGGCCTTAGGTTCCGTCACATCTCAACCATCTCAACGGCTGAGTTCCTATCGTGGACCGTACAAGACTTGAACTTGTGGCCTCTCCCGTGTCAGGGGAACGCTCTAGCCAACTGAGCTAACGGTCCATGGTGCGAAAGCGAAGGCTATCAGGGCGCGGCGCCGTTGGGCACGCTAGGGGCGAAGGCTGGCGCAGGCTAGCGCAGTCAGTGACTTGCGACCTGTTATCGGGCGGGGCTATCCCCGTAGGTGTGACCCCAGCCATAACGAGCACCGGCGACCCCGCTCATCAGGAGACTAACCTCATCGAGTTGCACAGGAGTTATAACAACGTCAGCGGCCGCCGCATTTTCGGTCAGGTAGGTGCGACGTTTGGTGCCGGGGATGGGAACTACGTCGTCGCCCTGGGCCATGAGCCACGCGATAGCCAACTGCCCCGGGGTGCAATTCAAATTTGCGGCGTAATCGGCGAATTTTTGGACCAACCCTCGATTATGTTCGAAATTCTCGTCTGCAAAACGCGGGCTCTTGAGCCGGTGATCGCCCTCCGGCAATGCTGCTAGGTCGGTGATCTTGCCGGTCATGAGCCCGCGCCCCAGGGGGCTATAAGGCACTAGGCCAATACCGAGTTCGCGGGCAACGGGCAATACTTCGGGTTCAATAACGCGCGACCACAGCGACCACTCACTTTGTAGAGCGGTGATGGGGTGAACCGCATGCGCACGGCGGAGGCTTTCGGCACTGGCCTCGGAGAGCCCTAGGTAGCGGACTTTCCCGGAAGCAACGATTTCAGCCATCGCTCCTACTGTTTCTTCGATCGCAATGGTGGGGTCGATTCGGTGGAGGTACCAAAGATCTATGTAGTCGGTGCGTAGCCGGCGCAAACTTGAGTCGATAGCCAAGTAGGCATCTTCAGGACGCCCCTTGAGCGCAAAGTTGGGGTCGAAGCCGAACTTGGTCGCCAGCACGATATCGGCACGATGGTGCTGGAGGGTGTCACCGATTAACTCCTCATTGGAGCCTGATCCATAGACCTCCGCGGTGTCCCAGAAGGTAACTCCAAGTTCAATGGCGAGTTCTAGGGTGGAGGTGGCCTCCTGGACGTCTGGGGTCCCATAGATAGCTGACATGGGCATGCAGCCAAGTCCAACCGCGCTTACCTTTAGACCAGATTTTCCAAGTTCCCGGATTTTCATAGCGCCACACTAGTTGGCAGGTTCGACGAAACTTCCGGTGCCGGCCTTGGATTCGCGCGACCGAAGTGGAGGTGGAGACGGGATTTGAACCCGTGTACGCGGCTTTGCAGGCCGCTACCTCGCCTCTCGGTCACTCCACCGTGTCACCGGAAGGACTCCGGCACTTCCGAGCGGACGACGGGATTCGAACCCGCGACCCTCACCTTGGCAAGGTGATGCGCTACCAGCTGCGCTACGTCCGCATACGACCTGAAAAAGTATTCGCAATTTCAGGTCGAAAGGGAACAATATCTGACGAAGGGTTGGACATAGCATGATGGGGCCTATGACGCAGGCTTTTGCTCACTTGGGGGGCAGGTGGGCTACCGGGGTCAGCGACGTCACAAACGACCTCGGGGCTTTGGACGGTGGGGGCCGCTGGGCGGTGTTGTTGCCCTATAGCGGGCCTCCGGTCGCTATTAGGTTCAGAAGTTGGCTGGAGCAGCCCAGGGTGGTTGGGTCGATGGGGCTTGGGTCGAGCGAGGTTGGTCCGATTAGGTGGCAGGGTCCACCGGCCAATTCATGGAGCTCGTCGGTTGACGAACCTGAGTACGTAGCGGCGGTTGAGGAGGTAAGAACAGCTATCGCGGCAGGAACGGTGTATCAGGCCAATATTTGCCGGGTCTTGTGCGCCCAGCTACCTGATACAGGGCAAAGCGATATTGCCGGCCTATATGAGTTGCTACGGGTTGGTAATCCAGCCCCTTATTCCGGGATGATCTGCGCCCCTGAACTTGGCATCGAAGTAGTCACTGCGAGTCCAGAACTGTTCTTGGAGCGCCAAAAAGGTGTTATTCGCTCAGGTCCGATCAAAGGGACCGGGAAGGTGGCGGGGGATCTAACCGCCAAAGATGAAGCCGAAAACGTGATGATCGTGGATTTAGTGCGCAATGATTTATCAAAAGTTTGTGCAACAGGCTCGGTGACGGTGCCAGACCTTCTTAAAGTGGAGGCGAATCCGGGAATGGTGCATTTGGCCTCATATATTTCCGGGACCCTGCTCGCGGACGCCGGTTGGCCACAGATAATCGAGGCAACCTTCCCCCCGGGATCGATAACGGGGGCGCCGAAATCGTCAGCTATCCGAATAATTGGTGAGCTTGAGCCGGCACCGCGCGAGTACTACTGCGGCGCGATTGGCTGGGTCGATGCCGACGAAGGCACCGCATGTTTAGCAGTTGCGATCCGAACTTTTTGGAAGTCAGCTGGTCAATTGCATTTTGGTACCGGGGCGGGCATAACTTGGTCATCGGATGCGCAGGCCGAATGGCGCGAAACGCAGCTCAAAGCAGCGCACTTGACCACTGTTGCTGCTGGCACATGGCAAAGTTAAGCCTATGTGGATGAAGCCGCAATGATGATCTGGGTTGGTGATCGAGACTTTGGCTCGCTGGTATCACAAGATGAAGCACTGATCTCGGTTTTGGATCACGGCTTCACCGTGGCCGATGGCATATTTGAAACCCTGAAAGTTGACGGCGGCTCCGCATTTGCCATCAGCCGTCACCTTCGGCGCCTAAGTGCTTCTGCTCGAGCAATGGGTTTGGTTGATCCTGATCTCGATGTCATTCGCGCGGCCGTCGGTGAAGTGCTCTTCGCGAACCGGCCACTGCTAGCGGGGCCCGGCCGCCTGCGCATCACCTACACCGGGGGCTTCGCGCCCTTGGGGAGTGATCGCGGGGCCGCGGTGCCAACGCTCGTGGTGGCCGTGTCGCCACAAGCCCCGTGGCCTGATACCACCACGGTGGTGACCGTCCCTTGGGTACGGAATGAACGATCTGCCATAGCGGGGGTTAAATCAACTTCGTACGCAGAGAATGTGATCGCCTTGTTGCGGGCCCGCGAGCTTGGAGCCTCGGAAGCAATCTTGGCTAACACTCGTGGTGAACTCTGTGAAGGCACCGGCACCAACGTTTTCGTGATCATCGATGGTCAAGTATTTACCCCGCCGCTGACGAGCGGTTGCCTTGCTGGGGTAACCCGCGATTTGATTCTTGAATGGTTCGATGTCACGGAGCAGGCACTTGATCTTTCGGTGCTACCCGTCGCCGATGAGGTTTTC
>JBAXHK010000083.1:0-6384 GCA_037138935.1 Actinomycetes bacterium | reverse complement strand
TACTTGAGGAGATTGCGTTCCGCGCCGTGCTGTTCTCGATGCTGGCACGTCGTTACGGCCTGGTCTGGGGCATAGTCCTTTCCTCCATCCTCTTCGGCTTATGGCATGTGTTGCCGTCAATAGGCAGCCACGAGCAGAATCCGGCACTGGGTTCGGTAGTTGGCCAAGGCCGGCGTGGCAATATCTTGGCGATCGCATTAAGTGTTTTCACTACGACGTTGGCCGGGTTTGTCTTCTGCGCCCTGCGACTCATGTCGGGCAGTGTGCTCGCGCCGATGGGTCTGCACTGGGCCACCAATGGTCTGGGTTATGCATTTAGTTGGGCCATCATCAGGCGCACTCGGCGCCTTCCAGAATGACTCGTGTCACTCGGCTGATTCGTGTGACTTGTCTGACTCGTGTTACTCATGTGGCGACAAAGGTGAAATAGCCCCCGAAAGCCGCAAATCGGGTGACACGCATCGTGGGCTTCCGGAGCTGACGGCGGCCCGGACGATATGGTCAAGGTAGAAATTCCGATATGCACAGTTGATCAACGCCACGGAGGATGTCTAGATGGAAGCCGCACGTACCCCCCTTGATCATGAGGCCGCGGCGGCCCTACTCAGTGAGCGTGATCGCAGTATTTTGGAGTTTGAGCGCCAGTGGTGGAAATACGCCGGTGCCAAGGAGCAGGCAATTCGCGATCTATTCGAAATGAGCGGCACTAGGTATTACCAAATCGTAAATAATTTGATTGATACCCCAGAAGCAATGGCCTTTGACCCCATGCTCGTGAAGCGGCTAAACCGGATGCGGGCCGCCCGCCAGCGTTCGAGGTCGGCTCGGCGATTGGGCATTGACGTCGGCTCAAAGTGAGGAGGCACCGAGTGCGAAATGCACTTGGCGAAAGGCTTGCGCGCATGCCAGTCACTTACTTGATCGCGCCGATACTTGCGGCAACTGCTCTTTCGGCGGCTATCGCGCCAAGTGCGATAGCCGCGCCAAGTCCGATCACTATTTGGGTTGACGTCTCGCGCGCGGCTACTGTTTCAGAGTTTTTGAAGGACGGTTACCAAGGCCACCCGGTCAACGTAGTGACCAAAGAACTTGCAGCGATCAAGGCCGAACTTACAACAGTGCCCGCTGATCAAGCCCCCGATGTCATTTGGGCTGATAACACCTGGACAGGTGAGCTCGCCGCCGCCTCTTTGATAGTCCCGTTGACCTTGTCACCGGCTAAGAAGGCGTTGTTCGCCCCCAATGTCCTCTCGGGTTTTCAGTTTGGGTTCGACTACTACGGGATCCCCGTGCAGTACGAAACCTGGGCGCTGGTGACCAATGCCGCACTGGCACCGAAACCTCCAGCGACATTCGCGAAGTTGTCCACTAAAGCGTTGGCCCTTAAGGCGGCTGGCCGCGCTGATGTCGGCCTCGCCGTTGGTCAAGGGGTTAAGGGCAATGCTTACTTCACCTACCCCCTGTTTTCGGGTCTAGGTGGTTATATCTTCGGCAAGGATACGTCCGGCAGCCTGAACCCATTCGACGTTGGGGTTAACAACTCGGTCTTCCGCAAGAACACGAAAATTATTGATGACTGGAACAGCACCGGGTTGATTAATTCTTCGGTTGATGTGGTGGCTGCTGAAGCAGCTTTCAAAGCGGGCCGGGCGCCTTTTTGGATAACCGGGCCGTGGAGTGCTTCGACCTTGCAGGCCCTGAAGTTTAAGTACTTCATATCACCGGTGCCTCGAATCGATGCAAGTTTGGTCATGGCACCGCTGCTTGGTATCAAAGGCTTCATGGCGACCTCGTACGCGGAAGCCCACGGGTTGGGGGATGTAGTGCCCGGCCTAGTTGTCAAGAAACTCAGTGGCTCAACCTTTCAATCGAATATGGCGGCGATATCGCTGCGCGCCCCAGCTAATAAGAAGTCGACGTATAGCACTTCGATCGGCGGCCGGTTGGCGCAAGCATTCGGCACTGCTGGTGTTGACGGGGTGCCGATGCCTAATATCCCGCAGGCATCGTCAGTCTGGGGCCCGCTGAGCACCGCATGGGCGAAATCCACCAGTGGTCCAGAGGCGACACCCGCGAAGAAGGCATTTTCGGCGGCGCAGGATGAAATACAAAAGGCAATTGGCTAATTGCTACGTTCTGCTAGTTCAAGTGCCCTGCGTGATATCGCGACCCGCATTACTGACCAAATTATGAAAGCTATGGAAAGTAGCAGGATGCCCATTCGCGATTGCGTGTCCCCGTTTCTAATTTGATAGAGACCAAATGCCATCACAGCCGCCGCTAACCCCGCCTGCGCCCAGGTTAGATTCACCAAATGGCTATTTGTAATCACCTCGAGAAGTGTTAAACCGATTAGTAATAGTCCAATCGCCACGGCGAATACGCCAGCGTTGGCCGCTTCTGTCGTTCTCGGGTCAGTAGAAGCGAAGATTGCCATTTCGTCTGCTGCGGCTGTCACTCCCAATATGAGGATGAAATGCGCAAAAACTGTGCCTCTCCATAACCTCGGGTGCGCGGTCCTCCGCTTGCTAAAAACACCCTCGAAATAAGCTGTCGCAAGGGCCAAGTCAAAAAGTATTACCAGGAAGAAGAATCGGTAATCAGAGCCTGCCGTGGTCTCAGTCAGTACTCCAACTAGATGAATCAAACTTTCGCCAATCGCGATCAGGAAAAGTAATCCGAGTCTCTCGCGAAGGTGATCAGGATGTAGCGGGTAGTCTTGACTCGCGTTACGCAGAAATGAAATAAGTATTGGCGCCATGGTGACTATAAGTGCCAAAGCAAACACATAAAGCAGCGTTTCTTTTGAAAGCAATACTCCCGCGAAGCAAATCAAAGCGCCAAGAGCAGTGCTGATTATTGAGACTTTGAGCCCCTGGACCGGCCTCCCAATCTGAATTCTGGCTAGTGCGTACATCCCTCCGATTGTGAGGAACACGAATCCCAAACTAATTAGGCCACCTTGCCAGCCGATCGAGTCACCTTCGCCTGCAGAAATCGCTGTGAGCAGGATTCCTGACATTTGCAAGAGAAGCAATATTCGATAAATGATTCCATCAATGGCAAACCTATTGTGGATTAGCGTGGTTAGTAGCCACACGCTGAATAAGGCGCCGAGTGCTAGTAGTGCAAAGGACGCGGTCTCGGCGCTTGGGTTCTGGATGAACGCGTCGTTGGAGGCTCCAAGTGCAGCCACCACTGAAAGGTCATAAAAAAGTTCAAGCCAACCAGCCTTTCGGTCTTCACCAGGCTTTATTGCAGATCTTGTAAACATTTTTCCTGTGCCTTCAATCTAGCTTCGGTTCGCATGTGTTGCTGCTACATCTGCCAGCACATACTCCAGCAATTTACGCCCGTGATCGGATGCGGTTGAAATATCGCCTGCGTGGATATCCAAATTGTGCAGTGACTGCAATCGAATCGCATCCCCATCTAAATGTTGATTCGGGAACACACCCGCGAAAGCAAATCCGAGTGATGCTAGAACGGCATCCAGAATTATTTCAGTGGCAGGATCATTTAGTGGCAGGTCTAGGTAAACGGCATCGCGGCCGGCTTTAGTCACGAGTTCCTCGCGGGCTTGCAACACCACCTTACGCAGATCACGGCCCGGTTTATGGGCGGTAATAATCGCCAGGTTGTGGTCGTCTTTATGCGAAACAACCATTCGGGTGGACTCGCTGATTTCACGCGCGTGTAACTCACTGGCTGTTACGACTCTGCCGCATATTCCAGTGGTGGTAACAATGTCTTCGATGATGCCTTGATGGCGGGTTGGTGCGTAAATAGGTCGATCGTGCCCATCATTTGTTTTCAAATAAAACAGGGCAACCGATTCACGTCGAGAATCCGTCGCTAGCGCCGCATTGTTGCTGACGGAGTCTGGTATCCATCCGAGTAAGAATCCAGTTTCATGGGCGCCAAGATCAACATTGGCTTTTTGGCTATACGGGTGCGCTGCGGTTGCCTCACTGAAAATCCCCAACACGCCCTGCCCTTTGGCCCAAAGCGCCGCGTACTGCTTCATGGCGGTAAACAGGTGGTGGCCGCGAGCAGCCTCGGTGACAACCGCCACCCCTGCGTGCAAGACGGGTGCATCAGGTTCCTCGCGCATTAGCGCCATATGCCCCGCAACGGTGCCATCAGGAAGCACCCCGATTGTGCTAATCAGGGAGCCAGCTTCAATGCGGCGGGCAATCTCTGCTGGCTCGTATACCCAATCGGCGTCGTAGGTTAAACCGTAGGCGCCGGTCACTAGTTCAGTGAGGATATGCGACTCGTCGGCGCGCAGGAATCGAATTTCTACGTCGTCCATTTTTATATTATGCCGGCTTAGCTAGGCGCCGGTGCTGAGGACAGTGTCTATGAGGCTGGCCAAGTCGAGATCGAGCTCGGTTAGGCACCCGGTGCTGTGCGTGATCAGCGCTATCCGCAAAGTCCGCCAGCGGATATCGATATCCGGGTGGTGGTCGATTGACTCTGCCGCGCCCGCAATAGCAACAACCCAATTGATGGCGATCGCATAGGTGGGGGCCTGAATCTCGCGGAGCAGCTGCCCGTCTACGACCTGCCACATCGGGAGGGTTTGCGCTAGGTCACTGACCTCCGATGCGGTCAGGCGACGTGGAGTCATGGGCTATGTCTACCCGATCAAGGCCTGGGTACCCGTGTCCGAATAGCCAAAACCGTTAACTAATGGGATTATCTAGCATGTCTACAGCTACCGCCCCAGCCGCCGTAATTGAGGTCTCCTCCGAACAGCTTCGTAAATTGCGGCGCCTGAACGTCATCGCTGGTTTTGCGCACCTTGTGCAGATGATTGCCGTATTGCTTCTCACCAACGACTTCGTGCTTCCAGTAACCGCGACGTACATGGAGGGCCCACCGGGTAGCCCACTTGGTGACCCGACGGTGCTGTTTGATTCGCGCGTAGGCTGGGGTGTTGCGCTCTTCTTCGGACTTTCGGCCTTGTTCCACTTCTTGGTTGCGAGCCCGCTGTTCTTCAGTCGGTACGCCAACGGACTTGCGCATCAGCGTAACTACTTCAGATGGGTCGAGTATTCGATCAGCTCATCGGTGATGATTGTTCTGATCGCGCAGATTTGCGGAATTGCTGATGTTGCTGCGCTGTTGGCAATTTTCGGCGTGAACGCCTCAATGATTTTGTTCGGTTGGCTGCAGGAGAAATACGAAACACCGGGCTCTGGCGGATGGCTGCCTTTCATTTTTGGCTGCATTGCCGGCATCGTGCCGTGGCTAGCGATCTTGATCTATGTAATTTCGCCAGGGGCACCGGGTGAGTTATCTCCGCCAGCATTTGTTTACGGAATCATCATTTCGCTGTTCATCTTCTTCAATATTTTTGCTTTGGTGCAGTGGCTGCAGTACAAGAAGGTTGGCAGGTGGGCAAACTACCTCGCCGGGGAGCGCAGTTACATCATCTTGAGCCTGGTGGCTAAGTCATTGCTCGCCTGGCAGATATTTGGTGGCACCTTAGCCCCCTGACTTGGCTACGCTGTACCCATGCGAGGCAGTGGCACAATCCTGAACATGGTCGCGATCCTTATCGGATCTGGCCTAGGGGTACTTATTGGCCACCGGCTCCCGCAGCGCACCCGCGACACCGTCACCGATGCCCTGGGCCTTGTCACCTTGGTTATCGGGGCCTTGAGCATCGTTGCGCTGACTAGCACAGCTTTTTCTGATTCAGTTGGCACTGCAGCCCCGCTGCTGATCGTGTTGGGTGCCTTGGTTATCGGCGGCATCATCGGGTCACTACTGCAAATCGAACTTCGGCTAGAGCGGGTTGGCGGTTGGCTGCAGCACAAACTCAGCCGTAAGAGTGCAGGCGATTCAGACGACAAGCGCAAGCGGTTCGTTGAAGGGTTCGTCGATGCGTCACTGGTATTTTGCATTGGGCCGTTGGCGATCCTCGGGGCGCTAAATGATGGGCTTGGTCTAGGTATTGAACAACTCGCTCTCAAATCAACTCTAGATGGTTTTGCTTCACTCGCTTTTGCCGCATCATTGGGTTGGGGTGTCGCACTTTCTGCGCTTTCAGTTGGCATTGTGCAGGGAGCCTTCACGATTCTCGGCGCCCTTGTGGGCTCAGTTTTGTCGGCGGCATTGATTGATGCGATAACCGCCACCGGTGGGGTGCTCCTGATCGGCGTAGGTCTGCGACTGTTGAAAATCAAGTCCGTCCCTGTCGGTGACATGCTGCCTGCGCTCATCGTGGCACCGTTGCTTGCAGCTCTCGTCGCATTATTTATGGGTAATTAGGAAAATGCGGCGACAGTTGGCGGTAGCTCGTGGTTTCGCCGTGGCCTGCCACTTGGTTCCGACGATTTCGGTGACCGCCATCGTCAGTTTGCTGGCCTTTCG